>CAZJKY010000049.1:0-5569 GCA_964546915.1 uncultured Gammaproteobacteria bacterium
TGTGTTGGGTGTGTTTGGTTGTGTTTTTATATTTTTTTGCCTTACTAATAATCTCACCAAAAAGTTGTTTATCAGTATAAAGATCTTTACAAATTAAAGCTGTTTTCATTTGAGGAACATAAATATCAACTTTCTTATTATTAGTCAACGATTGAAAATAATTTTTAAATGAATTAGAAATTTCAATTGGCGAAATATAAATAAATTCACTTTCACTGGCATTGGCAAAGAGATAACATTCTGAAGAAAGATTGCAGTCATTAATCAAATCATATCTTTTTTCAATCGGTTGAATAGAGGACAAAAAAGACCATTCATCTTCAACCACATTATAGATATAAATAACTAACTCTTTTTTAGCTTTTCGTAAATAAATTTTTTTTCGTGACTGTTTTTTAGGAGGTTTTCTTATGACCTTCTTTTTCACTTTTTTCATGTTATTCGAATAACAAAATTATCAATTATTTTTATGATTTGTCAATAGGATATTTTTGTTATACTGAATTTATGAGAAAAAACTTCTGGCAGTACTACTGGACTAGCCTTCATAATTTTGGCGAAGCCATTATTAATATTTTTATTTTCCTGCCTTATTTTTTCTCTGTCTCGGCTTTACTAAAAACCTTGTTTAAACCGTGGCGAAATCTAGTGGTTAAAAAAACTATTGTAGGTTTTTCTTTTGTCGATTTGGGTAATCGTTTGGCTTTCAATTTAATCTCCAGATCGATTGGCGCAATCATGAGACTTTCAATTATTACTTTTTATTTTATTTTCCAAACTTTATTTATGGTTTTTCTTCCTTTTATTGCTTTGTTCTTTTTTCTCTTTTCTCCGTTTTTTTATTTATTATCTCTTTTTCAAAAAACTTCTCAAGAAAAAAAAGATATCTTTAAAAAAAAATTTATTGAAATTCATCTGCTCAATGAAGAAAATCGATCTTTTGTAGAAAACTGGTTTGAAAAATATTATCAACAACATCTTGAAAAAGTTAGTTGGTGGAAACTATCTAATTTGTTTTCTTATCCGCCTTTAGCTCGTGATTGGGCCGTCGGCTACACCCCTATCTTAGATCAATATGCGACTGACTTAGCTACCTCTACCTATCTTCATCATATTAAAAATATCGTTAACCGGGAAAAAGAAATTAAAGAGATCGAACAGATTTTAACAAAATCCACCGAAAACAATGTTATTATCGTCGGCGAGGAAGGAGTGGGAAAACATACGATTATTGATGCTTTTGCTAAAAAAATTTATCTGGGAAAAACCAACATTTATTTGATGTATCGACGGATTTTAAAACTTAATATGGAAAGGGTTTTAAGGGAAAAATTTTTTGAAGACTTGTTAGATGAAGCTGCTCAAGTAAAAAATATTATTCTTTTTATTGATAATTTAGACAAATATATTGCCACTGAAACTGAAAGAATGAATCTGACCATTCCTTTAGAAAAATATGCTAAAAGCAATCTAATTCAAATAATTGGAGTCACCACTCCCTTTGCTTACCAACGGTTTATTTTTCCCAACGAAAAAATTAACCGGATTTTTAATAAAGTCGATGTTTATGAAGTGAGTGATAAAGAAGCAGAAAATATTCTTCTTGACGCCGTTTTTGCTTTTGAAGACCATTACAAAGTCTCTATTCCTTATGAAACCGTCAAAGAAGTGATTGAAAAAAGCGAGTTTTATTTAACTTATATTCCTTTTCCGGAAAAGGCTGTCGACCTCTTAGATACGGCCTGTGTTTATGTGAAACAAAATGGTAAAGTTACCCCAGAAATGATTAACCAAGTTTTAACGGAAAAAACCCATATCCCCACAACCTTAACAAAACAGATGAAAGAAAAACTTCTTAATTTGGAAACGCTTTTATTTTCCCGGATTATCCAACAAGATGAAGTCATTAAAAAACTATCATCAGCTCTTAGACGATCTTTTTTATTAATCGGAAAAAGAAAAAAACCATTAGCGTCCTTTTTATTTTTAGGCCCAACCGGTGTTGGAAAAACCGAAACGGCTAAGGCCGTGGCCCAAACCTTTTTTTCAAATGATATAGATGTACAGACGGGGCATGCCCCGTCTCTACAACAAAAATATCTCATCCGCTTCGATATGTCCGAATTTCAATCCAAATATGATATTCCAAAGCTTATTGGAGATAATTCTAATTCCGGTCTTTTGACTAAAACCATTCGAGAACAAAGCTATGGAGTATTGCTTTTAGATGAAATTGAAAAGGCTGACAAAGATCTGATTAATATTTTTTTAACTATTCTCGATGAAGGTTATTTTATCGATGGAGTAGGGAAAAGGGTTGACTGCAAAAATCTTGTTATCATTGCCACCTCAAACGCCGGCTCTGACTTATTGTATTCTCAAATTAGTCCAATGAGTCCCATTAGTCTTATTGACCAATTAGTAAAACGAGGCATCTTCTCTCCCGAATTTCTCAACCGTTTTGACGGCGTGATTGCTTTCCAATCTTTAAACAAAGAGTCAATTAATATTTTGGCAAAAAAAATCATTGATAGAATTGCAATTGATATTTTTAAACTTTATAAAGTAAAAATAATTGTTTCTGAAAAAACTCTGGAGGCAGTTTCACAAAAAGGTTATGATCCCCGCTTCGGGGCAAGAAATTTAGAGCGAACTATCCGTGATGAAATCGAAGACAAAGTCGCCAAAATCATTCTCAAAGACAAAGCCAAACCCGGAGAAACAATTGATTTATAATATATTATATGGGCAAACTCATTGTGATTGAGGGAACAGACGGTTCAGGAAAAGGAACACAACTGCAATTACTTCTTAACTATTTAAATAAAAAACAAATTAGCTATGCTTCTTTTGATTTTCCCCAGTATGGAAAGACTTTTTTTGGAGACTTTGCCGGCCGTTTTCTTAATGGAGAATTCGGTCATTTTAGCCGAATTAATCCATATTTAGCTTCTTTTCCTTACGCAGCCGATCGTTGGCAGGTAAAAGATCAACTCTGGAAAGCGATTAATGATAAAAAGCTAGTAATCTGTAATCGCTACACTCCTTCGGTTGTCTATCAAGCAGTTAAAGTTAAACCAACTCAAAGAAAAAATTTTCTAAAATGGGCGGAAACATTAGAATATAAAGTCTTTGGTATTCCTAAACCAGATTTAGTTTTTTTTCTTTATGTTCCTTTAGTTTTCGCTCAGATATTGATTGCTAAAAAAAACAAAAGAATCTATTTAAATGGAAAATCTAAGGACCAATATGAAGAAAATATTAATTATCTACAAAAGGTTGAAAATA
This sequence comes from uncultured Gammaproteobacteria bacterium, assembly GCA_964546915.1. Lineage (GTDB taxonomy): Bacteria > Patescibacteriota > Microgenomatia > UBA1406 > GWC2-37-13 > GWC2-37-13. The sequence continues at coordinate 3,289 of CAZJKY010000049.1, forward strand.
TGTATTTAGCTATGGTAAAAAATAATAAGAGTTGGGTAAAAATTGACTGCGTAAAAAATGAAAAGATTCTCCCTCCGGAAATAATTCATCAAAAGATCCTTGACGAACTTCGAAAAAAAGGCTATATATCATAATATCTTCTTATTGCTTATAAGTTTGACAAATACGATAATAGTTGATAGGCTATATATGTATTATATTTTTGATATTTGATTTTTAATATTTAATATTGACAAAATATATGGATAAAAAATTTGTTCTTTTAATGATTGTTTTTTTCTTAGTTTTTGGAGTTTTTATCACTAACACTATATTCAATCAGCAACTAAAAGAAGTGGGTAGATTTACTAGGGCTGCCGCCGAATCCGAACCGTCATCCCAGACCTCTTTGATTTTTGCTTGGCCTTTAACCGCTAAAGTAGGAGATAAAGTTGATATTAATATTTTTATAAGAAACGCTAATAACTCACCATTAGATAAAAAACAGGTAAGATTAGTGACTAATTTAGGATTAGTCAATGGAACACAAGAATCAACTTCCGAATCAGACAAAACTGGAAAAGTTAATTTTACTTTGTCTTCGGATACGGCTGGCATTGCGGAATTGACTGCTTTTGTTAATAATAATATTCTATTAAGTCAAAAAGTTTCCGTAAAATTTGAATGAAAAAAATTACTAAAGTCGTGATTCCAGCGGCTGGTTTTGGAACCAGATTTCTCCCTCAGACTAAAGCAATGCCTAAAGAAATGCTTCCAATTGTTGATAAACCGGTCATCCAATATGTGGTTGAGGAAGCGATCGACTCGGGGGTGAGAAATATCATTATTATTACCGGTTCTAATAAACGGGCAATTGAAGATCATTTTGACGCTCCTTCGGAAGATTTAGTTAAAAATTTGCTTCAAGGAAAAAAGAATCATTTACTTAAAGAGATCCAGAGGATCTCCAATATGGCTAATTTTATTTATATCCGTCAAAAAGGACCGTACGGAAACGGCACTCCGGTCTTGACCGCTGAACCGGTGATTGAAGATGAACCTTTTGCCGTTCTTTGGGGAGATGAATTCATCTATGCCAAGCCACCCCGACTGGCTCAGATGATCAAAGTCTATGAAAAATTTGGTGGTATTGTTATTTCAGGAGTGAAAATAGAAAATAAAGGAGATCTAAAAAGATATGGAATTGCCGATTTAACTCACGTAGAAAATAATGTTTACAAAATAAATAAGATTGTGGAAAAACCTGAAGTCTCTGAAGCACCGTCCAATATTGCCACTCACGGCGGTTATATTTTGCCACCGGAGATTTTCTCGGCTCTAAAAAGGATTAAACCCGGTAGAGGTGGGGAAATTTGGCTAGTTGACGCCATTAATCTTCTTAAAAAAGAGGGTATGCCCATTTATACGGTTGTTATCGAAAATGGTAAATATTATGACACCGGTAACAAATTTGAATATCTAAAAACCGTCATTGAATTTGCCCTTCAACATAAAGAGATCAATGGCGACTTCAAAACCTTCTTAAAATCCCTCAAAATCTAATTGCAAAATCTTTCCTTCACTGCTAAAATGTAATACTTATGAGTAATAATGATAAGAAAGTGGAAGAGCTTTTTGCCGCAGGTGCCCATCTTGGCCATAAAGCTAACCGTGTTCACCCAAAAACCAATAAATATATTTATTCTTTTGAAAATGGCGTTTCAATCATTGATTTAACAAAAACAGTTATTTTTCTTGAAAAAGCAAAACAGTTTGTGAGCGAACTGGGTAAAAATGAAACAGTTCTTCTCGTCGTCTCTACTAAAAAAATTGTTTCTAATTTAACTCAGGAACTGTGTCAAAAAAATAATCTTCTTTTTGTTAACACCAAATGGCCGGCCGGACTTTTAACTAATTTTGAGATGATTATCAAAAACGTCAAAAAACTTAACTCGATGAAAGAGGAAAAAGAAAAAGGGGAATGGAATAAATTTGTCAAACATGAACAAGTTCAACTAGACAAAGAGTTAAAAAAATTAGAAAAATTTTATGGCGGGATTGCTAATCTTAAAAAATTACCCGATGCTCTTTTTGTCATTGATATCAAAAAAGAAAAGAATTCGGTTAAAGAAGCAGGAGAAATGAAAATTCCCATTGTGGCCGTTACCGATACTAATGTTGATCCCGATCCAATTGATTATCCGATTCCCGGCAATGACGACTCAGCCACTTCAATCGAATATTTTTTGAAAGAAATAATTGGAGCATACGCAGCAAACAACCACCAAACACACCCAACACA
>CAZJKY010000050.1:0-3030 GCA_964546915.1 uncultured Gammaproteobacteria bacterium
GAAAATGTTTTTGTCACTTGAGAGCTTTGATTATAAGCGTTAGTGACATGTTTATTTAATATTAATAAAGCCTCGTCGGTATTTTGGTAATCTTTTTTTATTGCTTGTAAGATCTTTAAAATTTCTTTGGCTTTTGTCTCAATTTTTTCACCTTCAAATGAAATTAGAATGGCTTTAATATAGGCATAAAAACTCATTGGTGAGACCGGTAGAACTCTATTTTTTCCGGCATAGTCAAATATCTCTTCGCTATTTATTAATTCGTAGTATATGCTTTCCGAGGGAATATACATTAGGGCGTAATCAACTGTTTTTTCTTCAGTTAAGATATATTTTCTGGCAATATCATCGACGTGTTTTTTTACATCTCTTTCGAAATCTTTTTTTATTGCGGCAATCTCATCTTTATTAGTCGCTTTGGCAATTTTTTTAAAAGTGTCGATTGGGAACTTTGAATCAATTGGAATTAAGCCTTGGGAGGTTATAAGAACGGCATCAACAATTGATCCGGTCTTAAAATGATATTGAAGTTTATAGGAAGATTTTGGAAAATTTTGAGCCAGGAGCTCTTTTAATACATGTTCGCCAATATTTCCACGAAGTTTTGGAGAGGTGAGATATTCTTGTAATTCCTTCATTGACCGGCCGATCTCGGAAAATTCGCCAATAGTTTTTTGAACTGAGGCAAATATTTCTAAATTTTTGGTTAGTTTTTGGTCGACTGATAGATTAGATGTTTTAAGCCATTGGACAAGGTCAGATGAAAGGGTTGTTTTTTCTTCGAGTCTGTTTAGCCAAAGACGAATAATAAATAGACTGGCTAAAAAGAAAATAAAAGCAATTATTAAAATAAAGGGCATATAAACATTATACTATCCAGTTATGAAGAAAAATTCTAAATACTAAATTCCAAGTTCCAAATAAATCTAAAACTCTAAAAACCAAATCATAAACTGTTTTAAATTTGTTATTTAAAATTTATTTGTGATTTGAGATTTAATATTTAAGATTTATATTAACCCTCCGCCTTTGAAGATTTTTGGTTTGAGCCATTCTTGACTGGTTTGCGGCTTTTCTGTTAGTGTTTCTTTTTCCACTGACTCAATCGGTCCGGCCTTGGGTGTTTCCGGATTACGTCCCGGCATAGAATTTATTACAGTTGGTTGTGGTCTGACTGGTTGCGATTGAAAAGAAACAGGTTTTTTGAAAGCTTTTTTGACAGCCCCTAATCGAAGTAAAGCGGCAATGTGTTCAAAGGTATCGGCATTAGTGGAATAAGAAGTAAAGTTATTGGTTGAGGCGGCGGCACCGGCATAAAGATTGGTCGCCATATCCCGATCAATTTCGACTCGCAAAGCTTGTAGAGTTGATAAAATTAACTCGGAAATCGAAGAGATAGTTTTATTAACATAATTGACGGTTCCGAAATAAGCATTGGTTAAATGACGGTCAATATTAATAATATCTTTTCCGGTAAATTGATTTTGATTATCAGTATAGATTGTTCCTAAGCTATTTAAGGTCGGCGTATCAATAACAAAAATTACATCAACAAGACCACCTGTATAGGAAAAATTCACTTGATTTGGGTTAAGTTTTTGAAAACCGGGTCTGGGAGTAACAATCAAATTAAAAGCTTCGCCTTGGATATTGTAGTCAACCTTATCAATAGCGCCATCAGTATAAGGAAAAGAAATCATTAGGCTATCTCCGCCGGCACCAATGATATTTTGGAATTTATCAGAAGCGACTAAATCAGATTGCGGTTTTTGAATGCAAACAAGAGAAACTGTTTTCCCCATTTTATTTAAGGCTAAATATAAAGAAGTTGACGCGGCAATCGCATCAATAGATGGATTAGGAGGAATAATAATAACAGAGGACCGGCATTTGGTAGTAATTTCCTGGATTCGTAATAGAGTACTTTGGTTATTATCCATATTTCTTATAGGATAGATTTTACCACATCACCGACCACAAAGTCAAGTGGTGGCCCAAAGATCATTCCCGCTTCCTGACCTTTCTTTACCTCGTTAACTGTCTTAGCTCGAATTTTTAAAGACACCAGTTTGGTTTTTCCTATAAGTTTATTTTTTCGAAAGCATTCCAGTTGATCATCAAGATTTATTTTTCCTTTTATGACGGAGACTCCAAAGATTTTTTCCCCTTCAATAATAAAGTTAGCTATAATCCGAGCCTCACCTTTAAGATTCTTTTCTTTTTCCTCTTTTTCTTTAATCAGATTGGCGACTTCGTTAAGTTCATCTAAAAGTTCATAGATTATCTGATAGGATTTAATAATCACTTTTTCCTGTTTGGCTAAATCAGCCGCTTCAGCACTAGTTTTAACCGTATAGCCAATTATAATTGATTTAGTGGCTTTAGCTAAAAAAATATCGGATTTATTAATTTCCCCGATGGCTAAAAGAATAATATTAAGATTAACATTGTCTTTTAAAGAATTTTTTAGCGCCTCAACACTGCCTTGCGAATCAGCCTTAATAATGGCAGTCAGTTTTTTTTCGACGACCGGTGTTTTTAAAACATCCTCTAGGGTCAAAGCTTTTTGGACATTTGGTGATTGATCATTGGTTATTGTTTGATCATTGGAAATTGATGATTGTGTTTTAATCATTCCACCAACTTCTGGCATTTCATCGAATCCGAGAATTTCAAATGGGCTGGAAGGAGATACTTGAGAAACACTCTTTCCTAAATCATTAATCAGGGACTTAACCTTTATTTTTTGATCATTAACAAAAAGAGTGTCAGCTATTTTTATCGTACCATCTTTGATAATAGCGCTGGCAACAATTCCCCGTCGGTCTTTTTTTGTTTCAATAATATAGGCTAAAGCTGGGTTTTTTTCATCAAAATTAAGTTTTAAGTCAGAGGCAATAAAAAGAATAGTTTCTAAAAGTTCATTGACACCTTTACCGGTTTTGGCGGAAACTAAAGCAACCGGAACCTCTCCTCCTTTGCCTTCAGTCATTACTTCATATTTCAAAAGATCGTTCTTGACTTTTTCCG
>CAZJKY010000050.1:3040-5319 GCA_964546915.1 uncultured Gammaproteobacteria bacterium
TTAATAGTGACAATAAAAGGTATTTTTGCGGCTTTGATATGAGAAATTGACTCAGCGGTTTGAGGCATAACAGAGTCTTTGCCGTCAATTAAAAGCAGAGCAATGTCAGATACATCAGCGCCCCGGGCGCGCAGCTTAGTAAAAGCTTCATGACCGGGCGTGTCAATAAAAGTAATTTTATTAGTTTTATAATCTTTAAACTCGGTCGTAATTTCATAAGCGCCGATTTTTTGAGTGATGCCACCATATTCGCGATCTGTAATGTTGCTTTTTCTAATATAATCGAGAAGAGTGGTTTTTCCGTGATCAACATGGCCTAAAATAGCGACGATTGGTGGACGAGATTGATTCATAAATTATTTATATCAAATATCAAAAATCAAAAACTAGTGTAAAGTTAAAAGTTTTTAAACTTTGAACTTGGTTTTGATCTTTAACTTTTGACCTTTGATTTAAGCGTTTGATTTATCTTTACTAACTTTAACTTCAGAAGTAGTATTATCAGCAGTTTCATGAGTTTTTACTGGTTCTTTAGACTTAGTTTGCACAATATCTATCTCAAATTCAGTCAATCTTGAGGCTAAGTTGACATTGATTCCGCCTTTTCCGATGGCTAAAGGCGCTTCTTTTTCTTCCACCATTACTTTAGCTCTTTTTCCTGATTTATCAATCTCAACCGAGGAAATTTTAGCTGGTGATAAAGCAGCGATTAAAAATAATTTTTCATCTTTATTCCATTGGATAATATCAATTTTTTCCATACCACCCAGTTCATCGGTAACGGTCTGGACGCGGATACCCTTTTGACCAACGCAAGCGCCGACTGGATCAACCCCGGACTGGGTTGAAGTAACGGCAATTTTGGCTCTTTCTCCCGGTTCGCGGACCACTTTTTTAATTTCAACTGTGCCATTGGCTATTTCCGGTACTTCCCGTTTAAACAACTCTTCAATTAACTTAGGATGAGAGTGCGAAACAATAATTCTTGGATTGCCAAACTTATCGTTGGAGATTTCTTTAAGATAGACAATCAGATTATCATTAACTTTATATTGATAATTATTCATCTGTTCTTCTTTGGGAAGAATAGCTTCTGCTTTACCAATATCAACAGAAGCGCTATAGCCGTCGTAACGAATAATTCGACCTTTGACAACTGTTCCAACTTGAGATTGATAATGAGCCGCCACGTTTTTTTTCTCGGCTTCTCTGATTTTTTGTAAAATGACTTGTTTAGCAGTTTGAGCAGCAATGCGTCCAAACCCCGGAGGAGTAATATCTTTATCACTCTCAAATATTTTTGTTTCACCGGTATCTTTATTTACAGTAGCTTTAATTTCTTCAGTTTTTTCCGGGTACTCCTTATTATAAGCGGCAACTATTGCAAGTTCAATCGAAGAGAGAACATCGTCAACCGAGATGCCTCTTTCGGTCGCCACCTGATTTAAAGCTAAAGAAAACTCACTTTTGATTATGGTCATATAATTATTTTTTAGGAGCAGCTGGAGCTTCTTTTTTAGCTGGAGCTGCTTCTTTGGTTTTTTCTGTCTTTTCTTTCTTTTCTCCTTCTGCTGGCGTAGTAGTTTCATCTGTTCCATCTGGGGCTGCCTCAGTAATAATCTCAGGAGCAGCCACGGCAGTCTCCGGAATAATGCTTTCTTCTTTATGAGCAATGACAGCGACGACGACTTTTTCCGCCGGAGTTTTTACCTCATATTTATCAGATTTTTTCAGATCAGCCACTTTGATTTCTTGACCGATCTCTTTAATAACAGAAATATCAACTTCAATATAAGAAGGAATATTTTCAGGTAAAGCTTCGATCAGCAAAGTATCTGATTGGACAAGAAGGACGCCGCCTTTTTGAGAAACGGCTTCGGAAGCGCCGATTGTCTTGACCGGAACCGCGGTTTCGATTTTTTTAGAAAGATCGATTTTTCTAAAATCAATATGAAGTAAAGAACCAGACACCGGATGTTTTTGAATAGTTTTAATTAAGACGGGAATATTATCTTTATCTAAAGATAGGTAGACAACACCGGTTTCACCGACTTTTTTATAGGTTTTGACTAAATCTTTATATAGTACAGACACTGATTGAGATTTGAAGTCCGGACCGTAAACATTACCGGGAACTAATCCTTGTTTGCGAATCTTTTTTAATTTTTTACCAAAAACCTGTCGAGATTCCACCTTAAGAGAGACTTTTTCTGAAGAATTAGCTGATTTTTTGTTTTTCATATAAAATTTATAAAAATTATAATTTTTATAACGATTAT
>CAZJKY010000051.1:0-5310 GCA_964546915.1 uncultured Gammaproteobacteria bacterium
TATTCACCAACCGATTCTGACTAGTCAGATCACGGTGGTAAAGCTAGAAACGATATGCTCGACCGCGAGAAATTAATAACCTGCAGTTGAGCAGGTTTTTTTGTTAAAAGTTATGAATTATGAAAGCTTGATACCGTTTTTTTCGCAGACTTCACCCTAAAGGGACCCAAGTCATTTGCTCAAAAAAGGTATCTGCGCTTTCTACATATATTTAATATGAGTAATACATTTACTTCAGAGTCTGTTTGTGCCGGGCATCCGGATAAAATTTGCGATCAAGTGAGCGATGCGATCTTAGATGAGGCTTTTAAAATTGATAAATATTCAAGAGTGGCGGTTGAGACTATGGTGACGAAAAATTTTTTAGCCATGGCTGGCGAAGTAACTACAAAAGTCAAATTAAACTATAAAAAAATTGTTCAACAAGTAGTGAAAAATTTGGGTTATACAATCCCGGTATTAAATTTTTCTGATAAATCAGAAATTATTGTCAAAATCCATACCCAGTCTCCGGAAATAGCCGTAGGTGTTGATAATCTAGGAGCGGGAGATCAGGGAATGATGTTTGGATATGCGTGCCGTGAAACTAAAGAGTTAATGCCGCTTCCAATTATGTTGGCCCATCGATTAGCGATGGGAATTGATAGTCTTCGGGAGTCGAAACGCCTCCCCTACCTTAGGCCGGATGGAAAAACACAGGTGACAGTTGGCTATGAAAAAGATATTCCCAAAACTGTCGAAACTGTCGTATTAGCTGTTCCACATGATGAGAAGGTAAAACTGGTTCAGGTTAAAGAAGATTTATTTAATTTGTTAGTGACTCCAATTTTAAAAGAATATGGATACAAAATTAATTATCAGCAATTGATTGTGAACGGAACAGGAGTTTGGCATATTGGCGGACCATCATCTGATACCGGGGTGACCGGACGAAAAATAATTGTTGATACTTATGGAGGAATGGCCCGGGTAGGCGGCGGCGCTTTTTCCGGAAAAGATCCGACTAAGGTTGACCGGTCAGCCGCTTATGCGGCTCGTTATTTGGCAAAAAATATTGTTGCCAATAAATTAGCCGATCACTGCGAGATCAGATTGGCTTATTTTATCGGGGCAAAAAAACCAGTCATGCAAGAAGCAGAAACATTTGGAACAGAAAAAAAATCTGCAAAAGTAATAAAAAGTTTTATGGATAAATTATTAGATACGTCTTTAAAAGGAATAATTAATGGTTTGGATTTAAGACGACCGATTTATTTTAAAACTGCTTCTTATGGCCATTTTGGGAGAAACGAGTTTCCTTGGGAAAAGATTGCTAAGTATTAAGTTTTTAGTTAGACTCGATACCATTTTTTCGACCGCCTCACCCCAAAGGGGCCCCAGGCGATTGTCTCAAAAAGGTATCTTCGTCTTCTGCTGTGATAAAATAGAATAACATGAAAACAATAATAAGCCTATCAATAATTATTCCTACTTTAAATAACGTTAAAGGTTTGAAAAATTTATTAACGTATTTCAAAGATAAACCTTATAAAGTTGTTGTTATTGATAATAAACCGACTAATGAAAAAAAACAGTTAATTGAGTTTTTTGGTTCACGAGTTAACGAGTTAACGAGTTTAAATTATCTTTCTCAGAAGAGAAATCTTGGGTTTGCTGGGTCAATTAATCTGGGAGCAAAGTTTGTCAAAACAAAATGGCTATTGATTTTGAATGATGATATAGAATTTGAGAATGATCAGTTAATTAATCAACTGTACACATATGCAGAAAATAAAAAATTTGATGCCCTCTCCCCTATTTTAGTTAACCTAAATGGAGAGGTGGAAAATTTGGGATATAAAATATTATCATATGGGAAAGTTAATTTAGTTAAAGAGTTAACGGGTTCACGGGTTAACGAGTTAGATGGGTTGACAGCGGCGTGTTTATTGGTGAAAACCTCGGTGTTTAAGAGACTGAAAGGCTTTGATGAGAGTTTTTTTGCTTATTTGGAAGATGTAGATTTTTTTCTCAGATTTAAAAAAGCCGGGTACAGAATGGCAATTTATGAAGATATTAAAGTTTTTCATAATCATATGACGACTTCAAAGACGATGGGAAATTTTAAAGCGCGTCAGGATATGATTAACTGGTGGCGGCTTTATTTTAAGCATAGGGATAGATTTAAATTCGATATTGCTTTTGTTGTTGAGAGACTAAGAAACTTTTCAGGGTATGTGAGGGCAACTATAAGAATAAACAAATAACCAAATAAACAAATACTACAAATAAATAAAAATTACAAATATTAACTTGACAAAAGTTGGAAGCATCTTTAATATCAATAATAGAAATGGAAAAATCATCTTCCAGAATCATTTTTTTTATTGCTTCTTTATTTTTTTTGTTTCTTTTCCTGTTCGTTTTTGTTTTTAAATCAACAGCCGGGACGATCACCATTTTGAGTGCGCCTACTCTTTCGAACAGTTCCATAAACGCCGAAAATGTCAGTTATACCGTTCAATTTACCCCTCAAACTGCCGTTTCAGCAGGCGGCAATGTCCAAGTGAAGTTTATTTTTCCTCAAGGAGTGACTTTTGGGTTAGCAGGAATAACAAGAGACTCTTCAACCTCCGCTCAATTATTGGCTATTACCAATGCCAGTCAGGCTCAATCGTCGCAAACAGTCATATTTTCTACCAGTGGTTTGAGTGCCTCAACAGAATACACAATAAAGATTAACGGAGTGATTAACCCGGGCAATCCCGGAATGGGAGTAGTTGCCGTTGCTACTCATGACGGAACAAACTATATTGATGGAAATATTCAGAGTGATCCACCGTCAAAACTGTCACCAAGTTTCCAGATAGGGACAGCCGCATTCAAGGGAAAAGTCACCAATCCATCAGGAGTGCCTGTAAATAACGCCTGGGTGAATATTTTCCCCGTAGTGATGACAGGATCAATGCCTCAAGGGTCATCGACTAATTATAACGGCGATTATTTAATCCCAACAACAAATATAACTAATGGAGCAAGCTATAAATTTGAGGTATTTCCTCCGTTTGAAGGCGGCAGCAACTTGATTTCTCCAACAGTTCCTCCTCAGACATATAGTGGTTCAGCGGTTACGGTAAATCTTCAGTTTCAGCAAGCAACAAAAACAATTACCGGGACGGTCAAATATTCAAATAATAATGCTGTAGTTGCCAATGCGACGGTTAATTCGTTTAAGATGAATGGTTCAGGATATGCCCAGACAACTACCAATTCGTCAGGAGTATATACTTTGACGGTTGGCGGCGGCAGTTGGGGTGTCATGCCTCAAGCGCAAAGCGGCAATGACTGGTCGTATGGAGATAAACCACAAGATGTCAAGTTTGCCGATGATACGACTACCCAGTCGCAGACGGTTAATTTTACTGTTGATCGGGCAACGGCGACGATTACCGGCCGAATCCTTAAACCAAACGGTGATCCGGTCAATGGCTCAACCGACCAGATCGGCGTTGGCGTTTTTAGTCAGGAAGGAAAAGGCGGCGGCGGTCAGGTAGGCAGTAACGGCACTTTTTCGATTGCGGTGCCGGCCGGGACCTATAATTTCAATGTTTGGGCGCCGCCATCCTCTGATTACGGAACCCCGGCCGTCCCTTCGGTAACCGTCAAAGATAACGAAACAAAAGCCTTAGGTGATATTACTTTGGCAACCAAGGATGCGACGATTACCGGTTCGGTCAAAGTCGAAGGGACCGGGACCGGAGTTTCCGGAGTTTCAGTGAACGCCTTTGTCCGCGACGGCGGCGGATTCTCCATGGCGATGACCGACGGCAGCGGCAATTTTAGTATGAAGGTAACGGCCGGCCGCTGGATGATAATGCCGTTTTTTGATTCAAGCGCTTCGTATGCGATGAATGATCCACCTCAAGAAGTTTCCGTTTCCGCCGGAGGAACAACTTCTGTCAATTTTACCGTGAAAAGCGCATCATCAGCAATTTCAGGAACGATTATTGACGGAAGTGGTAATGCAATTTCAACAGTTTATGGTTGGTCATATGCTGAAACATCAGGGGGAGGTCTGTTTGGTCCAGGCGGCCTGGGCGGGCCGATTGAGCGAGGAAGCTTTTCGTTTAAGGTACCGGCGGGAAGCTATACGGTTAAGGCAGGACTGGCTCCGGGATCAGGATATACGCCTGGAGATGGAACTGCAGTGACGGTAGCTGATGGAGCAACCGCTAATGTATCAATTGCTTTAAAATCAAACGATGCAGTGATTACCGGTTCGATTATCGATGATAACGGAAACGCCATCACAGACAGCAATATTTTTATATTTGCCGTTTCCGGGGCAAGCGAAGGACACAGTTTTCAACAAGGAACCGTCTCTGGAAGCACCTATACCATAAACGTCTCATCTGGTGAATGGTCGCTTGGATATTTTGTCGATCCATCGTCCGGCTATATGTCCGCGCCTCCTGACCCCTCACTAAAATTTTCAATATCTTCCGGTGGAACAGAAACCAAAAACATTACCCTTAAATCAGCTAATTCAACCATTTCCGGAACAGTAACCAAGCCTGATGGCACGGCGGCGACCGGAGTGTTTGTTTCGATTGATAACAGAGAGACAGAAGGAAAAGAGTTTTTTAATGGTTCACCAACTGACACAAATGGCAGTTATACAGTTAAAATAACCAATGGAACTTATAAAGTGCGAGTCAATGTAGCGCCTAATTCCGGTTTTCTCTCACCTGCTGAACAAAATATAACAGTGGCGGCCAACGAAACGAAGACAGCTAATTTTACTCTCCGCCAGTCTGATGGAACAATTTCAGGGACAATTACCTTGAATGGAAGCGGAGTTCAAGCATTTGTCTCTGCTTGGGCTGAAGATGGCAGTTTTGCCCAATCAATGTCAAGCTCAACCGGCGCATATAGTCTTTCCGTTTCCAAAGGAACTATATGGCATGTTGGCGCACATTATGAAAGCGGGATAACCCCCTATGAATCATCAGAAACTACTGTCAATATGACCGGATCAACTGCAACCGCAAATCTGACTCTTTCTCAAGCGACGTATAATCTGCCGCAGGCATTAACGATGACCTTTGACTCGACAAAACCAAAGATTATTACGTTAACTGATGGAACGGAAATCAATATCCCGGCCAGCGCACTGGCAACTTCTGGAAATGTTACATTAACCATCAATCCGAAAGCATCGCTTCCAACCAAAAAAGGAGATAAACCGTTGTGGTATGGCTATGAGTTTTCTGCAACCGATTCCAATGGGCAAACAATCAGTCAGTTTAACAGCTCGATTACGATTACTTT
>CAZJKY010000052.1:0-5309 GCA_964546915.1 uncultured Gammaproteobacteria bacterium
TAAGCTTCATAAAATAACAAATATCAAATTACAAATGACAATTCAATCACAAATCACAAATTGATAATTATTAAAGAAAGTCTTTATTTAATAGCAGTTGGTATTTGTGATTGAATTGTCATTTGTAATTTGATATTTGTTATTTTATGAAGCTTATTTTGTCTTTAATCCTTCCCCAACTCGCCGGAGCAATCGGCGCCTTATTTACCGTAAAAGCCATTCCCACCTGGTATGCGACTTTAAATAAACCGTCCTTCAGCCCGCCCGACTGGCTATTCGGTTCGGTCTGGCTGATTTTATATTTAATGATGGGAGTTGCGCTTTACTTAAATTGGATTAAAAAATCTAAACAGGCGAAATGTAACGTCCGGTTATTTTTTATTCATCTTTTTTTCAATCTTATCTGGACGCCAATCTTTTTCGGAGCAAAAAATTTGTTTTTAGCCTTAATTATTATCATAATTATCTGGGTTTTGATAGTAGTAATGATTTTCAAATTCTGGAAAGTCAACAAAGTTTCTTCCCTTTTATTAATTCCTTATTTACTTTGGGTTACATTTGCTACTTTGTTAAATTACTCTATCTGGAAGCTGAATTAAAACATATTTTATTTTTTATTTGTATATTTGATATTTAATCTTTAATTTTTGATATAATCTTTTTATTATGGACGATTCGGTAAAAGTGATTTTGAAAAAATTAGATGATATTGACAGCCGGTTAAAATCAATTGAGGGAGGGAAAAGTCCGACTTCTGAAGCTAAAGAAACCAAAGTTGAGCGCGATCCTTTATTTGGCAAAGCACTGGAGATAATGGATAAATACGATGAAATGTCTTCTAAACAATTGCAAGAAACTCTAAAAATTGATCAGAAAAGAGCTGATAGTATTTTGGACCAGCTCGAAACTGCCGGCTTCGGCACCTGCTACATGAAGGAGGTGTAAAATTCAGCCTCATCCAACTGACGCAGTTGTACGGCTAAGAGATTGTTTACTTTTTCTTCCGTGTAAATCCGCTAATAATCCGTGAAAATCTTTTTACCAAAATCATCCGGGTGAAACCAAAGCTGGGTGGAGGTAATGATCTCAGTGGTTTTGTGACGATTTATTAAATTAAGTTGAAGGTTTTTGAGTAAAGATTCTATTTTATTAGAAATTCTAAATCCTAAATTCCAAGTTCCAAATAAATTTAAAATTTTAAATTTTAAACGTTTAGAATTTATTTGTGATTTGGGATTTAGGATTTGGGATTTACTTTTTCCATTAGAAAAAAGCTTAAACACCCACTCATTTGCTTCCAAAAACCTCTCATAAGTCTGATCTTTATTAATAATCGGCTTCATCTGGAGGACTTCATGAGCTACATACTCAGAATGCTTAAATTTTGGCACTCTAAGATTGCTTTCGTCAAAAAAAAGATTAAGGCAGACTTTACCTGGGGCTTTTTTCTGCTCTATTTTTCTTTTTAATTCCATAAGATAAGCAAAAATCACGGCTAAAAACCTTCCGGTGAAAAGACGTTTTTTTTGGGTAATAATAAAAAGGTCTATATCATCGTCTAAACTAGTACTCATCATCGCGATTGATCCAGAAAGACCTATTAATTTTATCTGAGGAAAAATCGACAATGTTTTGATATAAATTTTAAATCTCCAACTATTTAATTTCTTTTTTGAGATTTGATATTTGATATTTGAGCTTTGAGATTGCTTTATACTATACTGGGGAGGAGTATTTTCTGAAGCTAATAATTTTTTTTGCCTCACTATTCGATTTAATTCCTTTTTGAGCTCGTTTTTACTAATTTTAGCCGGTAAAAACGTGTGAATTTCTTCTAACGTAGGTTGATAAGCAAAAAAAGAAAAATATTTAACAACCGAAATTATTTCCTTTTCCATTTTTCTTGAAGAATTAATTTTATAAATCTAAAAAGCCGTAATTGTCTCCTCCACCTCCACGGCTGATTGATTAAACGATATAACCATTCTAACCCGAGTTTTTGGATAAAAATCGGCGCACGAACAATCTTTCCACTCAAATAATCAAATGCCCCACCCACACCCATGACCACACAACCAATAAACTCCTTTTTATGATACTCTATCCAAAGTTCCTGATCCGGCGAGCCAAAAGCGACAAAAACCAACTGGGGCTTATAGGCGACGACTATCGAGAAGATATTAGTTTCTTCGTCTTTCTTGGGATTTTTAATATTTTCTATCCCCTGTATACCTTTGAACTTAGCTTCGGGAAATTGTTCTGCGTAGCACTGAGCAAGTCGAAGTGCCAGATTTTCTTTTCCACCAATCATTAGCACTCTTAAGCGTCTAAACGATGCCATCTTTAAGAGCTCTTCCATCAGGCTAACTCCGGTTACCCTTTCCCCTACTTCGACTCCAAGCCATCGGCCTGCCAGGACAACCCCTATCCCATCAACTATTTTAATTTGGGCTGTCTCTACAACCCGTTTAAATGATTCATTTTCAGTAGCAACCACTAAGTTTTCCGGGTTAAGGGAAACGATATGGAAGAATCCTCGGGGTTGACCTATGTATTTTATAATTTTCTCTAGGATGCTTGTTCTTGATTCCGGAGTAATCGTTATTCCTAAAATTTTATTTTGCTTCATTTTTTGTTAAATATTATAGGAAAATTACTAATTACTAATTACTAATTACTAAGTCGTTTTTGTTCAAATTTTTGCTTAGTTGTTTTTACTTTCTTATAAATCTAAATACCACTTATCCGGTAGATTTATATCTTTTATTTTAACAAATACTATATTCTTTTATTTTTAACTTTTTGTTTTTTAAGGACGGACCTTCAGAGAAGGTCCGTCCTTATTTAAATTTACTATCGGATAGCATCTTTAAAACTATCTAAATTCTCGATAGCCATACCAACTCCTCTGATTACACAAAATAACGGTTCGTCAACCACAAAAGAAGACACGCCAGTATAATAAGTAATATATCGATCAATATTGGTAAGAAGTGCTGTTCCACCTGACAAAACAATTCCTTTATCAACAATATCAGCTGCTAACTCCGGCGGAGTCTGGGACAGAACCTCTTTAATGCCATCAAGAATCGTTTTTAAAGGTTTAACCATGGCCATATTAACAGCTTTTTCGCCGATTTCATAGATTTTCGGCAGACCGGTCTGGAAATCCCGGCCTTTGACTTCCATCGTCCGTTCTTTAACCGACTCGGAAACAGAAGAATCGATTAAAGCGTTACCAATCTTAATTTTTATATCTTCAGCAGTCCTTTCGCCAATAATCATATTATGTTTTTTTCTCAGCTCAGTCATAATTGCTTCGTCTAATTTTGTTCCGGCCACCCGGACCGTCTTATAGACGACTAGCTGACCTAAAGAAATAACAGCAATTTCCGTAGTCCCACCGCCAATATTAACAATCATGTGACCAGAAGCCTGCGAAATCGGCAGTTTGGCGCCGATTGCCGCGGCTAGCGATTCCTCAATCAGATAAACATCAGAAGCGCCTGCTTGCTTACAAGCGGCAACAACCGCTCGTTTTTCCACCTGAGAAGCGCCGCCGGGAATTGAGATCATCACCTCTGGCCAAAAAACACTAGACTTTAATCCTTTTTTCAAAAAATAAGTAATCATAGCTGATGTAGTCGTGTAGTCGGCAATTACTCCTTCTTTCATCGGCCCCGCCGCCACAATTGAACCTGGAGTTCGTCCGATCATCTCCCGAGCGTCATTGCCAACCGCCAAAATTTTTTTATCTTCCAAAGAATAAGCAACCACAGTTGGTTCGTTTAGAACAATACCTTCACCCGCCACATAGACTAAAGTATTGGCGGTTCCCAAATCAATGCCGATTTTTTTCCGGAAGAACATAAGATTATATATAGTATAATACAGAATAGTTATATTGCTATCTATTCTATGCAGATATTTTCCCGAGTTATTATTCTCTTTTTTTTCATTGTTGTTCTCATTTCGGTAATCGCCTACGCCCGTGGCTATCGACTTGACCTGGAAGAAAGATCGGTCAAATCAACCGGCATTATTAGTGCTACCTCAAATCCTAAAGCCGCCAAAATCTACGTTGATGGCGAATTAAAAGGCGTCACTGACACTAATCTTACTTTAGCGCCTGGTAATTATTTAGTCGAGATAAAAAAAGACGGCCATACCAGCTGGACTAAAAAAATTAATCTTAAAGGTGAGTTGGTAATTAATGTCGATCCGGTCCTTTTTCCGATTAATCCGTCTCTCTCTCCTTTGACTAATTTAGGAATTACCAAAGCCGTAGCCACTGAAGATGGCGATAAAATCGTCATTATTGCCAATGAAGCAATCTATCTTTTTGATGCTGGCAAAAAAACCCTGCCTTTTTTTCCGCCTTTAAATAAAATTATTAGCCTGTCTCTTCTTCCGAGCATTGTTGATTTTACCAACACTAAAATAATCTTTTCCCCTGATCAAAAACAGGCAATTTTTGAATTTGAGCAAAATAGCTATCTCCTTTCTCTTCAAGAAGACAATCTTAATCCTTTAGAAGTAACATTATCAAAAGATACTCTTATTGAAGCTTGGCAAAAGGAAAAAACTAAGAATTTTAATAAAATTTTAGAGACTTTTCCCGAAAATTTTGACAAAATTGCCTCAGATTCTTTTAATATTATTTCTTTCTCACCTAATGAAACTAAGGTTTTATACCAAGCCAAAGAAAATATCGAGCTGCCTTTAATGATTAAACCAGTTATGATTGCCACTAATCAAACTCCGGAGGAAAGATTAATAAAAAAAGGAAAAACATATGTTTATGACCGCAAAGAAGACAAAAACTTCCTTCTATCTTCTACCTTCAATCCTCTACTTTCCAGCTTGAAGTGGTATTCTGACTCTCGTCATCTTATTATTGAAGAAAATAAAAAGATTTCTATTGTTGATTATGATGATACTAATAAACAAACTGTCTATTCCGGGCCGTTTGAAAGCGATTTTTTCAACCCAACCAATGACGGTAAAATAATAGTTTTGGTCAATCTTAACTCACAGGTCAACGAACTGCCCGACCTTTATTTAGTCGGCATTCGTTAAAAACTTGATTTCGACTCGGTAAGGTAATTTTTATCACTCAAAAGGTGAAAAAATTACACTTACCTCGTCTTCTAAAAGCGAAGATACTAAATTTTTTACGGTTTTTTGTTTTCCGTTAAAAAATTTTCGGTATCAAGCTTTTTACTCTACAACTCTAACTGCAAAAATTAAAAGGCGCTTTAGTGTCGTCCCAGGAGGCCAGCAGGTCTGCAAGGTCAAGAACTCCCGGT
>CAZJKY010000053.1:0-5240 GCA_964546915.1 uncultured Gammaproteobacteria bacterium
CTCTTCATAGTTTTATAAAGACAAAAAATCCGCCGGCAGCTGTAATGAAAAAAAGAGAAGCTAAAACAATTCCTTTGGTTGTTTGATTTATCGAGCCGGGGCGGGGAGGAGCGGCAGTTGGTTGGGGTGGGTATGGAGTATAGGTTGGTTGACCAGGAGGACTGGTTGGTTGAGGTGGATAGGGAGTATAGGTTGGTTGAGGCCGCCCGGTTGGTGTTAATGTAGGAGTAGGTGATACTGAAGGATTAAAAAGAGCGCAAAGTTCTGTAGACCCAGGGCCGGTGGCAATTAATTTATAAGTAACATAAGCATAGGTTCCCGAACCGGAATAGGGCGAGGTTGAGGAACCGGAAATAATTAGTCGGCCGCCGTCTTGAACATCTGTCGAAACCGTGGTAAAAGTATTTCCTGGCAAAGTGGAGATATACTCAAGATATTGAGTTTCATAAGTCATTCCAATTGAAGTCGACGATAAAGACCTTTCTTCTGTGTTAATATTAATGGTAAACTTTACCTCCTGACCTCTTTGTAGCTCGCCAGAGGGAGCAATTAAATCAAAAGTAATCGCTGAAACAGAATTAGGAATAATTAAGATACCTAAAATAAAAAGAATCGTTATTAGAATTTTTTTCATATTTACTATAACTTACTTATATAATACTTTAAATCGTTATCTCTTTTCAATGTTAAAAAGCGGGCCGACGATTTGAATATTGGCCGGCGCCCGCAGATTAAACCAGTCTTTGAATTCGCTTAAAGAAAAAGAGATATTACCGGCATCTCCGGAAAAATTAACCGAACTGACTCTTCCGGAAGAAAAATCAGCTGATACTGATCCGTCGTTGATGGTATTAAAAGAAGTTTGGCCACGGGCCCGCAGCTCTTGTTTAACCTTGTCTTGTCCCCAGTTATCAGTTCCAGCTGGATTTGGTTTGTCTGCCTGATAAAGATGTTCGCGGACAGAAGAGTCGGTTTTTGCCAAAAGAATTGTATTAACAATATCAGCCAACTCTTCTTGCTTTAACCAGGCTGTTTTATTATATTGACTTCTTGACCCCCAATCGCAGTAAAACCAGGGCGAATCCCGATCATAAGCATTTGCCTGAACTTCTGAAAAGCTATTATGACTTCCATCTCCATCAAATTTTCCTAAATTCAAAATATATCCTCCGTGTGTTGAAGCGTATTGAGTGAATCCGGGACTCCCTCCATCCATCAAAACCCATCCTTTTGTTGACTCAACCGCTTGCTCCCAATTTCCACCTTTTGGGTCAGGTTTAAAAACTTGACATTGTTCTGATGTGCAGATTTGCTTAGATCCATTTTCTGTCACTTTTAAAGCATATGTTCTTGCAGCAACCGCTTGAGCTTTAAGAACTGCTAAATTATTATCTGTCCAAGAGTCGGGAACCTCATAAATTCGTTTTACATAATCTTCTATGGAACCTGACCATCCTGTGGTTGTTGAAATCTGTATGTTTTGGTCATAATCTTTTTTGAGCGTCATGTTTGGATAATATTCTTGTAATATTTGTTCTTCATTTTGACCTTTTTTAGCCCTCCCCCAAGCGCCATATTGATTAAGTCCATTTCTATGGGGAGCACCGAATGTAAAAAAAGCAAATCTTGGACTAAATCCGGGATCAACGTCTCTATCATCAACGCATCCTCGAAGAGAAGTTCCTGCTGATCGTGGAATATTAAGGGACGCTAGTTTTTGAGCGATTAGCTGTTGTTGTTTGGCAGTTAGTTCGGCAATTTTAGAACGGGTCTGGCTGATTTGACTGGTTAAAATTTGAGATTGCTTGTCTACTTCCAGTTTTAATCTGGCCAGTCCCAACTTCTCAATTTCTAAGTTTTTTTTAATTTCTTCTAGATTTTTTATATAGAGAACAATTTTAATAATGGTTCTTTTGTCTTCGTCTACCAGTGATTTTTGGTAAAAGATTTTTCTTAAAGAAGCTGAGAGATCGTCAGCCACTAAAATGCTTAAAAAAAGAGTTGAATTTTTATTAACGTTTTTGTAATACGACTTGGCTCTTTCATTAAGAAGTTCTTTTTGATAAGTCAGAACTTGTTCTCCTTTTTTTACTTCAATTTCCTTTTTGTTTATCTCTTGTTCTAAATTATTAATAGCTTTTTTTATTTCATTTAATTTTACATTTATGCTTTGATAATCCGTTTCTTTACTGCTTAAGTCTTTTTTTAATGAATTAATCGCATTGTTGATATCGTCTAACTCATCAGCTTTAACGCTTATTAGAAAAGGAAAGAACAAAACCAATAAAAACAGAGTTGCAAAAAATCTTTTCATAAAATCATTATAACAACATAGCCGTATGATATTTTTTGCTATACTAAAAATGTGAAAATGCGTAAGTTTATAATCATTATAATTTTTATAACTTTTATAAAGATTATAACCATGGGGGTTTTAGCTCAAACACGTTATGCTGCTTGTGATCTTTGCGGTTACTGCCCGCCAAACCCGGCTCCGCAAAGTTGGCCTGCTTGTCAAAAATGTCTTTATCCTGAAATCAATCCTGATCCGGCGGTGATGGACAGTTTGAAAGTTGATCCTGAAACTAATTTACCAGTTGCTCCGGTTCCGGGTCGCCAATACACTTTTTTAGGCTGTTTGGGGGGTGGCGGTGGTTTTAGCCAGGAAGGCGCGGCTGGCGGGGTAGTCCAATCACTTCTTAATATTATTTTTTCTCTGGCTGGTGGGATTGCCTTTCTTTATCTTTTATACGGCTCGTTTATTCTTGCCACCTCTCAAGCCAATCCGGAAAGGCTTAATTATGGAAAAAGAGTGGTTTATGGAGCAATTGCCGGCTTGATCTTTACCTTAGGCTCGGTCTTTGTTGTTAAATTTATTGCCTCTGGAGTGTTAAATATACCAGGGTTTGGGGAAGGCGCACCTTAATTTTATTTCTTTCCTGATTTCCTTAAGAAGTTTCCCCCCAATAATCCAGATAAAAGCATGGGGATAAATAAAGTTGGCAAACCGGTTGAAGGAATTGACTTTGCGGTTGATGTCTTAGGAACTTGATTGTTCTGTTTATAAACATTGTTTTCACTCGTGCTTATTGTCACGGTTGAGGATGGTTTTTTGGTAGGGGTTGAAGTAGGGGAGGTTTTACCAAAATTAAAGAAACTGGTTGTTTTTGGGGCTGAAGTAGAGGATGTTTTCTTTTTTAAATTAAGCTTGCCGGTAATCACGGCAACAAACACCAAAACAACCACCAAGCCCAAAACAAAGGAAATTATCTTATTAAAACTATCCATATAGTATATATTATAGCATATATTTGACAGAATTCAATTTTATTGATAATCTTAAATTAATATGAACGAAAATCCTCAGGTAATTTTTTCCTGGAAAGCGCCACTTAGACCATATAAAAAACGCTCGGCCATTATTCTTCGATTTTATCTGGCGGTCGCCCTGCTTTTATCTTTAATCATGTTTTTTTTCGGTGACAAAATTCTTTTAATTCCCATCTGGGCCTTAGTTTTTATTTTTTATGTCTTAACGATTACAGCGCCGCCTGACGTGGAGAACAAAATCACTACTTTTGGGGTTGATGCGGCCGGCGTCACTTTACGTTGGGAGGTTCTTTCCCATTTTTATTTTGGAAAAAGATTTGGATTTTATACTTTAACAATTGTTTCCCAGTCGCCCTATTTTTATCATGCTTATTTAGTCGTCCCAACTGAAGAGATGAAAAAGAAATTAATTACTATATTATCTACTCATCTTCTTTATCAAGAAACTCCGCAAAAAACCATCGCTGATAAAATGATGGATTGGCTTTCTCTCCTTGTTCCTGACGAAGAAGAGGTAATTAAAGAAGAAGGTCTTCGAGCCGTTTCTGAAAGACTGAAGCAGGCATCTCTTTAATCCCAAAAATTCTTCCCCAAGACAAAACTCCCTCGTCACTGGTTATCAAAAAACCATCGATTTCTTTAGATAAAACAATTAAGTCTAAATCCGCCACGCTGTCTAAAAATCCTGTTCGAGTCGCGTTTCTATAACGGTCTCGAAAGTTTTTAATAAATTTACCAATAGCAATCTGAAAGTCTTTTTTTGACTCGGTCTTTTTACCAGACATTGTTTCTCCTGTTTTAATAATCTCTTCCTCGGCAATATTAAGACCGCGGTAACTGCGATTGCGGATATCTTCAATTAGACGATAAAAAACCTGGGCTGAAAAATCTATGGTTGAAGGGTTAGGTGATTTTATATTAATGGCCGATAAAAAATTTTTAATAAATTCTTGATTTTTATTCTCGAAGAAGCTTAAAAATTCATCCACGATGCGCGCTGGCATATAAAAGTTGGCTTTTTTAGTTTTTTTAAATTTTTTAATTATTTCTGTTAATTTAATAACGATTGCCTCGGTGGTTTTTCCCATTTCTAAACCGGCGCCGATATTAAAAAATAAATTTGTATCTAAAACAAAGTTTTCCATATTATTCTTGTATCCTCACCGGCATGATGATGTGAAAAAAATTATTAACTCCTTCTATTTTAAAAACTGCCGGCGCGTCTGGCCTTAACAACTCAACAATAATTTTTTTCCCGGAAGCGCAGTTTAAAAAATCAATCAAGTATCTATAGTTAAAGGCAATTTTTTGGACTTCTCCTTCAATTTTTGCCTCTTGGTAGACAACATCTTCCTCCCCAAGACCCACCTTAGGAATAAATTTTACCGCGTCTTTTTCCACCTCCATAATAAGAATGTTGGAAAACTCACGGGCAAAGACCGAGACTAACTTTACGCTTCTTAAAAATTCATCGGCATCCATTATCACGGTGGTTTTTTTCTCAACCGGAATTACTTTTTCAAAAGGTGGATATTCGCCCTCAATCATCCGGACATAAATGTCGTTATCGTCAATAAAAAACGCTAAAAGCTTTTCACTGTCTAGATAGCTAAACTCGATCTCTGTTTCTTTATTAATAAATCTTTGCGCGTTTGATAAAAAACCAGCCGGGATAATCATCGAAGAAAAAGGCAGGTCTTTCTTTAAGGTTAAAAGTGACAGTCTAAAGCCGTCAGTTGTCACCAATTGAAGATTCTCATCGCTGGTAACAAAGTTTATTCCGGTTAAAACAGGCCTGGTTTCGTCGGTTGAGGCGGCAAAAAGAAGGAAAGGAAGACTGTCTTTAAAAAAAGCGGTTTTTATTTTCTGTTTTTTGCCGCCTCAACCAACCCACCAAACACACCCAACAC
>CAZJKY010000054.1:0-3787 GCA_964546915.1 uncultured Gammaproteobacteria bacterium
GATTTTCATTTTTTCTGGCCGTCGCGGCAATTTCATTTTTAGGTCAGTATCTAACCTTTGAAAATCCTTTTCTTTTGTATCTAATTTTTTTAGTGACACTCTTTATAGTTGATGTGGGAATTGTTTTTTCGATTATTTTAAAATGGCACTTTGAATACATTGAAATCACCAGGAGCGCGATTATTAAACATAAAGGAATTCTTTCTAAAAAAGAAGAAACTTTTGCCTGTAATTTTATTGAAACTATTACTCTTAATCAAGATTTTCTCGGCATGGTTTTTAATTATGGAACATTGGAATTATTTAATCCTGCCTTAAAGGAGCTAATATACATATTTAATGTCGCCAGTCCTAAAAAATATAGCGAGGCCATAAAAAAAATATTTTCTAAAAAGAAAGATTCGTCAACGATATTCCTTTCCCAGGAGATTAAATCAAATGATTTATCCAGCTCTTTATGACAATCTTTTTTACTTAATTATTCCTACTTCTTTTCCCACCGTAGCGCACTGATCTACAAAGTATTTGAGGTCATTTTTGTTTCTCTACTTCCTTAATCGCCTCCCGATACTTACAGTAATCACAATCTATTCCTGATTCCGGAAGTTTGTCATTGTTTAAACATTGATAAATATCCAGTATTGTTTGCTCTACCCATGAATCATCACCCTTGTATGGAATCAGTTTAATATCAAATTCCAATTTCCCGTCAAATGCTTGAGCGTCTGCATTACCATTGCAATAGACAAAATAACCGGTTGAAGAAACTTTATAATTATTTTTTCTGAAAAGCCACTGATAGATTTCCATCTGCCTTTTATAACCAATCTGCCAGTCAGCATCAAGATTAACCTCACCATCTTTTGAAGTCGCTTTATAATCAACAATTATTAATTCGCCGGCCGGATTAACCCAAATATCATCGATCCCACCGGTAATCAACAAATTAGTTTCTTTATGTAAATATCCAATCCCGCCCCGAAGAGCATCACGCCATTTGTATATATTTTTATCTTGATATGGAATCGCGTCAACTCCGTAAGTTTTCATTAGAGGATGAGGAGTTTTGTCAGCCCGATGAATATCAAATTCTTTTTTGAGTAACTTATCAACGGCCGAGTTTAAAGAAAACGGATAGCCGGGCGGCTGAGAAACTCCTAACCGTCTGTCAAAATAAAAACAGCGCTGACAGTTTAAAAATAAATCAATCTTCGAGCGGCTGATGCGAAAAGGAAACAACACCCCTGATGTATAAATATTTCCCTTTCTTCTTGGTTTATAGAATTGAGACATATGAAGATAATTATAATTGATATAATTTGTTTTAAGTAATGTATGAAAAAGATTGCACCGATCATTATTCTGACAATTATCTCTGCTCTTTTTATTTTTTATCGCTTTGTTGATATCCCAAAATACTTAGCTTTCGATGAAGTTGAATTTGCCAAACTTGCCTTATCTTTACAAAATAAACCTTATACTCCTTACTCGCCTTTAGCTACAGGTCACTCAACTTTATATTTTTATATCTTATTAGCCTCGCTGAAACTGTTTGGAATAAATACTTTTGCTTTAAGATTACCTGCGGCAATTTTTGGAATTTTATGCGTCTTATTATTTTATTTAATAATAAAAAAGATCTTCCAACAATTGAACAATGGAACAATGAAACAATGGTTTCCGTTTTTTTTGTCTTTAATTTTTTTGACGTCGCGATGGTTTTTAAACTTTGCCCGTTTTTCCTTCGAAGCCACGTTTCTCTTATTTCTTGAATTGGTTTCAATTTATTTTTTGATATTAGCAAATGCGAAGAAGTCTCCCCCATCCCCACTGGAGCAAAAAAATTTATTACCGAGCATTTATCTTATAATATCAGGACTTTTTGCCGGCCTCGCCTTCAATTCCTATACTCCTGGCCGAATATTTTTCCTCCTTCCGTTTACTTTTCTTGTTTTTAAACTCGTTAACTCATTAACCCGTAAACAGTTTGTCAATATAACAATTAAACGTTTATTGATATTTCTAATCCCCTTCTTAATCATCATCACTCCTCTTAGCTTTCATCTAATCAAAAACAAAGACACCCGCATCGATCAACAATTTTTTTTAAGAAATCACGAAATGACTGTTAACGAAAAAGTTAACGGACTTTGGAGTAATGTTTCTTCAACTACTTTAATGCTTTTTACCAAAGGTGATATGAACGGCCGCCATAACTATCCTGGCAAACCCGCTCTAAATCTAATTTTGGGAATCCTATTTATCGTCGGATTAGTGATAACAATGAAATCCGTCTTCGCTAAAGCTTCGACGGACAAGCAATGGAGTAATGATAATAATAAATTATTTCTTCTTTATTTTCTCCTCTCTATCTTTCCAGCCCTTATGACCTACCCTTGGGAAAATCCGAATATGTTAAGAACATTTACCGTTATTCCTTCCGTGGTTTATTTTATTGGCATAGCATCATACAATCTTAGTACGATCGTATCAAGATTGTTAACTAATAAAAAAAATATCTTTTATTATTTAATATTTATTATATTAATTTTATCTTCCCTTTACGAACTACGTACTTATTTCAAATACCAATCTAAGGTTTTTTATGACTCTTTTGAAATTAAGTGGCCGCTTGATAAAGCGATAAAATTAAAAGATCCCTATGAAAAAGTTCCTTAATTTTTTCAAAACTAATCCGAGGTTAATCTTTATTATCTGGGTATTTCTTTTAGGATTATTTCTTCGGATTTTTCGCCTGCCCGACTTTATCTCCTATCATCAGGATCAAGTCCGCGATCTTTTCTATGTACAGAATCACTTTGAACAAGGAAAAATGATTCTTCTTGGGCCAAAAG
The DNA here is from genome assembly GCA_964546915.1 of uncultured Gammaproteobacteria bacterium. Lineage (GTDB taxonomy): Bacteria > Patescibacteriota > Microgenomatia > UBA1406 > GWC2-37-13 > GWC2-37-13. Next base: position 2,856 of record CAZJKY010000054.1, read on the forward strand.
CCTCAGTAGGCAATTTTTTTCTGCCGCCTTTCTGGTACTACTTGATGAGTTTAGGATTTATTTTTTCCCCATCACCGGTTGTTCCGGCCTTTATTGTGGCTTTACTTTCAAGTCTGACAGCTCTGCTAATTTATTTTTTTTGTGAAAAGTTTTTTAGTCAAAAAATCGCTATTTTTGCTTCTTTACTTTACGTTGTCTCTCCTTTATCAATTGAGTACTCCCGCTTTGCTTGGAACCCCAACCCCATTCCTTTTTTTACCATGGCTAGTTTTTCTTTTCTATATATATACCTATACAAGAAAAAGAATTACGGACTTTGGTGGGGCATTATTTGCGCTAATATAGCTTTACAACTTCATTATCAGGGAATGGTTGTCTTGGCTTTTTTCATTTTAGTATTATTCGTTACTAAAAAACTTTCTATTAAACAATTCGTTAAATTAATATTCATTAATTTAATTTTATTTCTGCCTTTCTTTATTCATGAATTTAACCATAACTTTGAAAATATTAAAGGCATAGTTGCTTTTCTTTTTAAAACCCAATCCGAATCAACTCTGAAATTTTTTGGCATACCTTTTTTTATCAAATTTATTTTTCGTGATTTCGCAGTTTTTATTGGCTCAACTCTTTTTTTTAAGAATCAAGTCTTAGGTTTTATCGGACTTATGATTCTCAGCTTTTCCTTAGTCTTTGTCAAACCAAAAACTTCTCCAACAAAATTATTAAAATTCTTTTTGATTTTTTCTTTTATCATGCTTTTTTTCTATAAAAATTCTTTGATTAATTTTTATCTGCTGTTTTTAATCCCAATCGTAATTATTTATTTGACAATTATTACGATTGGGATTAAAAACAGCAGATAAAAATTAATCAAAGAGTTTTTATAAAAAAATAACATAACAAAAAAAAAACCAAACACACCCAACACA
>CAZJKY010000054.1:3797-5229 GCA_964546915.1 uncultured Gammaproteobacteria bacterium
CGAAAATTACTGTCCAAGCTACCGTATATTTGATCAAAACTATATTAAGTCAAAGTATCAATACTTATTTTCCATCAATAAAAATAAACCCGTTAACCTTGACTGTGACCTGACTACTTATTTACAAAGTAATCCCAAAGTAAAAAACTCTTTTTATATCTGCGAAGCTCCTCTTTGCCCGTATGAATATGTTGATTTTTCCCAATTAAAAGAAATTGATCAAAAACCTTTTGACACAGGTGTTAGAATATATAAATTAGTTAGATAAGTTATTTAGTTAACGAGTTAACGGGTTAACTGGTTGTTACAGAAAAAGCGAAGATACTGAATTTTTTTTCGACTTGGGATTCCCCGCTTCCTGCGGGGAGGGTTCCCACTGGAGCTAAAAAAATTCTAATATTGAGCTTTAAACTATAAACTATGTTTGACATATTCAAAATATTTTCTTTTCTCAAAAAAACCTTTTCCCGAAAAGACGTTCTGTTAATTGTTCTTTTAATTGGACTCTATTTTTTAACCCGGTTAATTAATCTTGACAAATTTCCTATTTTCTCCGATGAAGGCATTTATATTCGTTGGGCTAAAGTCGCCTGGCACGACGCCTCCTGGCGTTTTATTTCGCTTACCGACGGTAAACAACCGCTCCAGACCTGGGGCACCATTCCTTTTTTAAAACTTTTCCCTGACAATGCTTTGCTGGCCGGCCGACTTTTTGCCGTCACGACCGGTTTTATTGCCTTGGTAGGAATATTCTCAATTTTATTTTTTCTTTTCGGAAAAACCAGCGCCTTAATCGGATCTTTTCTTTACATAATTACTCCTTTTTTCCTGTTTTTCGACCGGATAGCTTTAGTTGACTCTGGAGTCAATGCCGGCTTTATCTGGATTCTGTTTTTAACGATTGTTTTAGCTAAAAACCGTAAATTGGAAACAGCCTTAATACTGGGATTTGTTGGTGGATTTTTTCTATTGGCCAAATCGTCGGTGCGGATTTTTTTGATGTTAGGCATCTTTGCGCCTTTACTTTTTTTGGAAAAAGACTGGAAAAAACTTTTTAAAAATGCTTTAAACTTTTATCTTCTCTTCGGACTTTCCCTAATAATTGCTTTAGTGATCTATAATGTCCAACGTCTCTCACCCTTCTTTCACTACGTAGCCCAAAAGAATCTGACTTTTGTGATGGGTTTTGACAAATTTTTGAGAACTCCTTTTAAATTATTTTTTAACAATATTAGTTTAACTCCTCTTTATATCTGGTGGGAGTCGGGATTTGTTATGCCACTTTTGGCAATTCTCGGAATCATTTTTCTTGCCAAAAAAGATAAAAAACTAGCCGGTTATTTATTTATCTGGTTTATTCTTCCTTTTATTGCTATTGTTTTTTTTACCAAAGTTTTATTTCCCCGCTAGATGATTTTGGTAAAAAATACAA
>CAZJKY010000055.1:0-5143 GCA_964546915.1 uncultured Gammaproteobacteria bacterium
CATTACTATCATTTATTACAAAACTGGTTCCTTCGCCCTTGACGATTTATAAGCAACCCGTCTGGCAATTCCTTCTATGGTTCGCTCCAAGCTTCTTATACCGGAATCAAATCCTAACGGTCTGGTGATTTTCATCCAAACCGAGTCTTCGATTTTTATATTCTCCGATGTTAATCCTACTTCTTTGATATAACGAGGGAAGACATAGTTTTTGGCAATGGCAATTTTTTCCTCATCAGTATATGAGGGCATTTGGATAACCTCAAGCCGGTCCATCACGGCTGTCGAAATATTGTTGGTATTGTTGGCAGTGGTAATAAATAGAACTTGAGATAGATCAAAAGGATAGTCAATAAAATAATCAGTAAAATTATTGTTTTGTCCCGGGTCTAAAAGTTCAATCAACACTCCCATGATGGCAGCCCGCGATTCCGGGGTTATTCTGTCAAGTTCGTCCAGTAGAATAACAGGGTTTCGAGTTCCCGCTCTTCTTAAAGCCCGGATGATCATGCCAGGTTCGGCTTCCGGAGAGGTTTTTGACTGACCTCGAAGATCTAAAGCCGAAGAAAGTCCTCCAAAAGGAATACGGATAAATTTTCTTCCTAATGCTTCAGCCACTGACTGGGCAAAAGTACTTTTTCCGGTGCCGGCTAGACCAACAAAAAATAAATTAGGGGCATGGGGGTTTTTGGACAAAATTAAAACAGAAATATATTCGGCGACTCGTTGCTTAATTTTTTCCAAACCAAAATGATTTTTATCTAGGATTTGTTTAGCATGACTAATATCAAGGATATCATCGGTTTTTTTATTCCAAGGCAAATTAACAATCCAATCAATATATTTGGCCGTGATATCAAGTTGGGAAAGATTACCACCGTGTTTTAAAGTCAGATAAATTCTTTCAATTTGCTCGGCGGCTTTATCATGGAGATTAGCAGGCAGATCAGCTGACTGCAAAAGAGTCTTTAATTTTTCTATCTCTGACAAGCTATTGGTTTCGTCCATATGATTAGCAGACTAAATGCTTATTTGATAAATTCCCCTTGACAAAGGAAAATTTTTTAGTTATATTTTCATCATAAAAAATTTATAAGTTTTTTACAAGTTATATTTTTTAAATATGTCAAAAACACAAGGTAAAATTAAACCTCTTTTTGATTACGTATTAGTTAAACCGGTGAAAAGTGAAGAAGTTCTTCCTTCAGGAATTGTTTTACCGGATACAGCCAAAGAAAAACCGCAAATCGGTGAGATTATGGCGGTCGGGCCAGGAAAAAATTGCTGTGGAGAAGGTTGCTGCTCCGACGATGACAAATGTGAGTGTGATGAAATGGTTGTTAAAGTCGGACAAAAAGTCCTTTACAAAAAATGGGGTGGAAATGAGGTTAAAGTAGGAATGGAAGAATGGCTTTTGATTGAGCAAAAGGACGTGATGGCGGTTGTAAGTTAAATTATAAATTCTAAATCACAAATAACAAATAAATCTTAAACTTTTAAAATTTAAATATTTAAATTTATTTGGAACTTGGAATTTAAGATTTTGAATTTATTAAAAATTATTAGTTAAATTTTTAATTATTATGGCTAAGCAAATCATTTACGGAGCTGAGGCTCGGAAAAAACTTCTTGATGGGGTTGATAAATTATGTAAAGCAGTCGCAACGACTTTAGGTCCTAAAGGACGCAATGTGGCTCTTGACCGCAAGTGGGGTGCGCCCAGCGTCATTCATGATGGAGTAACAGTGGCTAAAGAAGTTGAGTTGGAAGACGCATTTGAAAATATGGGAGCACAGTTGGTTAAAGAAGCTGCTTCTAAAACTGCTGATATTGCCGGTGACGGAACAACGACAGCAACGGTTTTAGCCAGCGCGATTGTTTCTCAAGGAATCAAAATGATTACCGCTGGAGCTAATCCGATGGTCATGCGAACAGGATTAATGAAAGGATCAGCTTATGTTGTGTCAGAACTGAAAAAAATGGCGAAAAATATCACTTTAAAAGATGCCGCTAACGTGGCGACCATTTCTGCCGGTGATGTTGAATTAGGTAATCTGATTGCCGAAGCTTTGAAAAAAGTCGGCGGTAAAGACGGCGTGGTTACAGTTGAAGAAGGAAAGAGTTTGGAGACAACCGTTGATCATAAAGAAGGAATGCAGTTTGACCGGGGTTTTGCTTCACCTTATTTTGCGACCGACGCTGATAAGATGACTGCTGAAGTTGAAGACGCCTATATTTTAATTACTGATAAAAAAATTACGGCAGTTTCAGACTTGTTACCGTTTTTGGAAAAGTTTGTCAAAGTTTCCAAAAATTTAGTTATTATTGCTGAAGAAATAGAAGGTGAAGCTTTGGCCACATTAGTGGTTAACAAGCTAAGAGGAACATTCAACGCTTTAGTTGTTAAAGCACCGGGATTTGGTGATAGACGAAAAGAAATGCTTGAAGATATTGCGATTTTGACCGGTGGCACGATCGTCTCAGAAGAATTAGGAAAGAAATTAGAAAACATTAAAGTTGAGGATTGCGGACGGGCTGACAAAATCAAGTCTGATAAAGAAAACACCAGTATTATTGGTGGAAAAGGTGATAAGAAATTAATTACCGGCAGAATTGAAAAAATAAAAAGAGAGATACAAGAAACAACCTCGGATTTTGATAAGGAAAAATTACAAGAAAGATTAGCTAAACTTTCCGGTGGTGTTGCCGTCATTAATGTTGGCGCCGCTACCGAAGTTGAGCTAAAAGATAAAAAAGAAAGAGTCAATGATGCTGTTGCCGCCACTAAAGCAGCTCTGGAAGAAGGAATTGTTCCTGGTGGAGCCGTGGCACTTCTTGACATTAGTCAAAAAATGAGCTCTAAGGATCTGGAAAAAGCCGGAGCCAGCCGTGACGAAGTGACAGGTTTTGAATTAATTAAAAGCGCGATTGAGTCGCCGTTTACCAAATTGATGGAGAATGGTGGTTTAAATCCGGGTGAGTTAATTGCTAAAGCCCGTTCAGCCAGCACTAAAGGACAAGGTTTTGATCTTTTAAAAACCGAGTCAACGGCAACGGCCGAAACAATTGACATGATCAAAGCTGGTATTATTGATCCTTTAAAAGTGGTCAGGACAGCGGTAGAAAATGCCGTTTCTGTGGCCGCGATGGTGTTAACAACTGAAGTATTGGTGGCTGATTTACCGGAAAAGAATCCTCCAGCTGCCCCAATGGGTGGTGGCGGAATGCCAGGAATGGGGTATTAAATCTGCTATGATATTAAAGTAGGGAAAGGTGGTGAGAAAATATGGCAGATAAAAGAGTTGGTAAAGTCAAACACTATTTTGATAAAATCGGGGTGGCCGCCATTGTCTTTGAATCCAAACTTTCGGTTGGTGACAAGATAAAGTTTGTTAAAAACAAAAAAGAACTTTTTCAGCAAGAAGTGACTTCAATTCAAAAAGAACACCAAAATATTCCTTCGGCTAAAAAAGGCGATGACGTCGGCATGAAGGTCGACCAACCGGTAAAAGAAGGAACCGAGGTTTATAAAATCTAATTTTTATAGCTTCATAAGAGCCTGTAATTGAAAACTATTTTGAGTTGTAAAAAGATACTTTTCAAACAGGCTCTAAGATAATTTATGGAAACGAATAAAAAAAAATTACTCGCGTTTCTTCATTCTCATAATTTTGTATCAGTCGCAACTTATAATAAAAGATTGTGGATTTGCTCCGTATATTATGTTGCTGATAATAATTTTAACCTTTATTTTTTAAGCGAGCCAACAACAGAACATTCCAAAAATATTACGGTTAATGGTGAAGTTGCCTGTGCAATTGCCGATTCAAGACAAAAAGCAAATTCTAAAAAAATTGGCGTACAGCTAAATGGTATTGCTTCATTAGTCTCAAACATTCAAAAGATCAAATGGATGCTTAATTTATGGAACAAAATAAACACGGGATTTGAATCGATAATTAATTTAAAAAATATAAAAAATAAAGTTATTAAATCAAAAATATATAAGATTACCCCAAAAAAAATTAAATTTTTTAATGAAGAACTGTATGGTCCTGAAGGATTTGAAATTTTTAAATTTCAATGATGTTTTACAAATGACTGTCATATTCTATAACTTCTCATGTTATGAGACGGTTGTAATTTAGGACAGTTATATATTATCTATCCCGCGGTCGTAGTATAGATAATATTTTTTCTAATTCGATTAATGTTTCTTGGTGATAAATGGACATAGGGACAATGGGGTAGTTATATTTTTTTAATATTTCTATTTTTTTATTAATTATTTCCTTGGAAACCAAATCAATTTTAGTCAGTAAGATAATGGTTTTTTTCAAAAGAATATTTTTATTATATTTGGCGATTTCTTCAATGACTGTAGAATAGTCTTTTTCGATATCTTCCGATTCGACGGAAATACAATGTAATAATAAAGACACTTTTTCAATGTGTTTTAAAAATTTAATCCCAAGACCTTTTCCGGTCGAGGCGCCTTCAATGAGGCCGGGAATGTCCGCGAGAATTTTGCCGTTTATTACTCCTAAATTTGGTTCTAAGGTTGTGAAAGGATAATTTGCGATTTTGACATTGGCATTAGTCAATTCATTAAGCAAGCTGCTTTTTCCAGCATTAGGCAAGCCAATCAGGCCAAAGTTGGCTATAAGCCTAAGAATAAGGGTAATTTTTTTCTCCTTACCTTTTTGTCCTGGAGTGGCATTGCGTGGAGTTCGATTGGTTGAGGTTTTAAAAGAATCATTTCCAAATCCGCCATATCCGCCTCGACAGATTAGAATACTTGATAGTTTATCTGTTAAGGTAATTTCTTTTTTGGTTTTGTTGTCAATAATTGTGGTATTGATTGGAACGGGTAAATATAGGTCTTTCCCTTTTCTGCCAACTCTTTTATTTGAACCGCCCGGTTGACCATTTTCGGCTTTAAATAAAATTATTTTTGTAAATTTTTTTAAATCGGTAACATTTGAGCTTGTAATAAAATATAAATCTCCACCTTTACCGCCATTTCCACCACAAGGCCCTTTTTTATTGATAAAAAAAGCTACTTTTCCAGCACCGCCGTCGCCACCTTGAATTGTTATTTCCGCTTCATCAATAAACATATAATTTAACTTCAATAATATTA
>CAZJKY010000056.1:0-5122 GCA_964546915.1 uncultured Gammaproteobacteria bacterium
TGTGTTGGGTGTGTTTGGGTGTTTTTGGACAAGTTGGTGAAATCAAAACGGAAATTGATTTTAATAAAGTCACATTCGAACAAATTGAATCGAACATTGTCCGTTGCCCGCATAAAAAAGTAGCTGAGAGAATGATTCAATTAATCAATAGATTGAAACAGGAGGGGGATTCGGTCGGTGGAGTCATTCGTGGTGTGATTAAAAATGTTCCGATTGGATTGGGTGAGCCGGTTTTTGATAAATTATCAGCTGATTTGGGAAAAGCAATGCTGTCGATTCTGGCTGTCAAAGGTTTTGAGATTGGGTCGGGATTTGAGGGAGTAGAAATGAGAGGCAGCGCACATAATGATTCATTTTTTGTTGATAAAAATGGCAAAATTAGAACTAAAACCAACTTTTCCGGCGGCATTCAGGGAGGGATTTCCAACGGAGAAAATATTTATTTCCGAGTGGCTTTTAAACCGGTGTCAACGATAAGAAAAGCGCAAAAAACAGTTAACAAACAAAAACAGGAAATAATATTTGAAGCAACTGGCCGTCACGATCCTTGTGTTTTACCAAGAGCCGTGCCGATTGTTGAGGCAATGGCGGCCTTAGTAATTATGGATCATTATTTACGTCATAAAGCACAAAATTTATAAATTGTAAAAGCTTGATACCGAAAATTTTTTAACGGAAAAAAAACCGTAAAAAATTTGGTATCTTCGCTTTTTAAAATAGTTAAAAATATGAAAAACAAACTTGATGATTTAAGAAAACAAATTGACGAAATTGATAGTCAGATAGTTGATCTGCTGGCTAAAAGAATGAAGATGGTAGAAAAAGTCGGTCAGTACAAAAAAACAAAAAACTTACCGCCGCTTGATTCTGCCCGTTGGCAGAAAGTTTTATCCTCAAAAATGGAGAAAGCTAAATCTTTAGGTCTTGACCAGGAAATGGTGAAAAAAATTTATAACATTATTCATGAGGAAGCGTTAAAAATTGAAAAAAATAAAAATATGTTGGCAAAAAGATTGGCTAATTTTCCCGAATATGTTTTTTCCCGACTGAACAAAAAAATTGTTGAAATTGAAGAAAAAACAGGAAAAAAAGTGATAAATTTAGGCGTTGGTTCGCCTGATTTTTCGCCGTCCACAATTTATTTAAATAAATTAAAAGAAATTATCTCGAACCCAGGAATTCATCTTTACCCGGGATATGGAGCAATTAAAGAATTTGAGATTGCACTGAAGAAATGGTACAAACAAAGATTTCAGGTTGATATCAATAATCTTGATGTTCTTCCTGTTTCTGGGGCCAAAGATGCGATTAGTCATTTACCAATGGCCTTAATTGATGAAAGAGATGAGGTTCTGACTCCGGATCCGGGCTATCCGGCATTTTCCGGTCCGGTATCATTTTTTGGAGGCAAACCAGTTTTTTATCAATTAACGGAAAAGAATAATTTTAAAATTAATATTAATGAATTACAAAAATTAATCAGCAAAAAAACCAGATTTATCTGGGTCAACTTTCCTGCCAACCCAACAGGTCAGGTAGCCACATTGAATGAACTGAAAAAAATCGTTGAGTTTTGTCTTAAAAACAAAATCTGGTTGGTCTATGACAATGCGTATTCTGAAATCACTTTTGACGGATATAAAGCCCCAAGTATTTTTCAAGTTGATCGGGCAAAAGAAATAGCGATTGAAATCGGGTCTTTTTCCAAGACATTTTCTTTTGCCGGTTTTAGAATCGGTTGGGTCATCGGCAACAAAAAAATAGTAGTAGCTTTGGCAAAAGTTAAATCACAGATGGATTCCGGAATGTCTTTAATTTGGCAAAAATTAGCTGCTTATGCATTGGTGAATTTTGATGATGAATGGTACAAAAAAATGATAAAAAGTTATTTAGAAAGACGAAACAAAATCGCTTTTTATCTGAAAAAAATTAGGCTGACTTTTGATTATCCAAAAGGCAGTTTATATCTTTGGGCAAAAATTCCAAAACAGTACAAAAATTCCCAGGAATTTAGTTTTGAAATCTTAGAAAAGTATCAAGTTTTTTTGACTCCGGGATCGGCCTTTGGAAAAAACGGAGAAAGATTTATTCGAGCGAGTATTTGCAGTAATATTAATAATATTGATCAATATTTTAACTTATGAAAAAAGTTGCCATCGTCGGTTTCGGCCGGTTTGGGAAGACTCTTTATCAACTCCTTAAGGATGATTTTGAACTAATAATAATTGATAGAAAAAATGTGGCTGATATTGTTAAAGCCGATGTCATTTTTTACTGTGTGCCGATTTCTAATTTTGAATCAGTGATTAAATCGCATAAAAAATATTTTAAAGACAATCATATTTTGATTGATGTTTTGTCGGTCAAGATGCACCCAAAGAAGATCTTTAAAAAATATTTGCGGGGTTTAAAAACACAAGCTATTTTGACCCATCCGATGTTTGGCCCTGATAGCAGTAAGAATGGATTTAATGATCTGCCGATCATAATGGATAAATTTAAAAGCAGTAACGAAAACTTTGATTTTTGGAAGAATTTTTTTATAAAAAAAGGATTAAGAGTAATAGAAATGTCAGCTCAAAAACATGATCAGTTGGCGGCTAACTCACAAGGGGTAACTCATTTTATCGGTAGATTATTGGAAAAATTTGTGTTTAAACAAACGGAAATTGACAGTCTCGGAGCAAAAAAACTGCAGGAAGTGATTGAGCAGACTTGTAATGACACCTGGCAATTATTTAAAGATCTACAGAACTTTAATCCTTATACAAAAACAATGCGGATAAAATTAGGACGGACGTATGATTTGTTGTATAACCAGCTTCTGCCAAAGAGAATTAATAGGAAAAAGATTGTTTATGGAATTCAAGGCGGAAAGGGAAGTTTTAATGAAGAGGCAATTCTATTTTATATCAATAAAAATAAAATAAAAAAATACAAAATAAAATATTTATTTACAACAGAGAAGGTTTTAAAAAATTTACACGAAGGTAATATTGACTATGGTTTATTTGCTATTCAAAATGCGGTTGGCGGTGTGGTTGAAGAATCAACCCATGCAATGGCTAAATATAAGTTTAAAATAGTTAAAGAATTCCAAATTTTAATTCGTCATTTTTTGATGAAACGGAAAGATGTTGATGTCAGTCAAATAAAAACAATTATTGCCCATTCGCAAAATTTCCGTCAGTGCAAAAATAATTTAGCAAAAAAATATCTTAATTTAAAGCAGATCAGCGGACAGGGAGACATGCTTGATACAGCCAAATGTGCTGAAGCTTTGGCTAAAAATAAAATTGATAAAAATATAGCTATTTTAGGACCAAAAATATTAACAGAAATTTATAACTTGGAAGTTATTGATGAAAATTTGCAAGATAGTCAAAATAATCTGACAAGTTTTTTTCTAGTTAGTCGGTAGTATAATCAAACTATGATTAAGAAAAATTCAAAACAAAAAATTTACGCCTTTATTGACAGTCAAAATCTTAATCTTGGGGTAAAAAGCCAGGGTTGGGAGCTTGATTTTGCCCGGTTCCGGATATATTTAAAAGACAAATATCAGGTTAATAAATCATTTTTGTTTATTGGTTATATCAAAAAGAATCAATCTTTATATAATTTTCTAAAAAGGTCAGGATATATCCTTATTTTCAAACCAATTTTAGAAACGAAAAGGAAAGGTAAAAAAATTATTAAAGGTAACATTGATGCTGAACTTGTACTTCATACAATGATAGAATATCCAAATTATTCTAAGGCAATTATTATTTCTGGCGACGGAGATTTTCATTGTTTGATAGAGTATTTGGATAAGAAAAATAAACTATCTCGGATCATTATTCCCAATCAAAAAAGTTATTCAAGTTTATTTATTTCTTTTAAAAAATATATTAGTTTTATTAACATTAATCTGAAAGAAAAATTAGCCAAAAAAAAACGGGAGTGTTGTTTTAAGGACGAAACCTTAAAACTTCCCTCCCTCGTGATGTAAATATTGTATATTGTTAATAGTTAATTGTCAATTGATTTTTAAAAATTTAAGAGTATAATATTACTTACAATTTGGAGAAAAGCGCAATTAGAGCGGAAATACCCCGCTTGAGCTGAAAAGTCGAAAGAGAATAAAAGACTTAAGTAGATTTTTCCGGGAGTTCCCGTTATAGAACTAAAGCATCACTGTAAAGTCAAGTGCTTGAAGAATAAGGTAAAATCCTTTGAACTTTAAGCCCGCAGCAGTGCGGGATTTTTTATAGGGGATTTTACGAATCAAGGTGGTACCGCCCGAAAGAGCCCTTGTTAAATCATCAATTAAGTTTGGTGGTTTGGCAAGGGTTTTTTTGTAAACCGCAGGTGGCAGAACGGCGATGCAACGCTCTGTAAAAGCGTATCAAGTAGGTTCAACTCCTACCCTGCGGACTATGAACAACTTAGGTAATTACACTCATCAAGTCACCAATCCTGATAGTTTTTTACGGTTTGATCTGACCGAGGGTGATTGCTGGTTTAAAGAAAAAGTTATTGATTGGTTTAAAGAAATGAATATAGAAGACGTGATTCATTATCCCGACGAGAGAATTGTGGATACAAAGAAATTATTAGCCCGCTGGCTTCATATGAGAGAGGAAAATATCACGATTGGGCAGGGTAGCGATGAATTAATTGAAATGATCCCGAAGATTTTTGTTAAACCAAAAGATAAAGTTTTAACAGTTACCCCGTCTTTTTTTCGCTTTATCGAGTCATCCCTGCGGGTTAGTGCAGAAGTTGTTACTGCTAGATTAGATGAAAGTAGTCGTTTTGAATGGAGTAATACAACGATAAAAAGATTCTTAAAAAAAGCAAAGGATAAAAAAGTAAAATTAATTTGGTTAGCCAGTCCTAATAATCCAACAGGAGTCGATGTTCCAATGCAGGTTATACAGGAAGTTGTAAAACTTGGAAAAACTGTAGTAATTGATAAGGTTTTGAATGGTTTTACAAAAGAATTACGGGAAATATCTCAGTTAATTTGGGAAAATCAAAATTTAATTGTTTTATCAAGTTTTTCAAATTAACTGAGATATTTCCCGTAATTCTTTTGTAAAACCATTCAAAACCCCAACCAAACACACCCAACACA
>CAZJKY010000057.1:0-4966 GCA_964546915.1 uncultured Gammaproteobacteria bacterium
ATCTATTATATAAACTTTTAATAAAAAACAGAAACATAATTTTCACTTCGATGTATCGATACATCGAATAACTTGAACACCGGGTGTTACCCTGTACTCCGCCAGTTGGCGGATCGGAAACTAAGAGTAAAAAAAAGCCCTCCTTTCGGAGGGGCAACTTTTACACAATGGCACTCCCCTCCTAAAGGCGGGTGGTGCAGGTGCAAACTAAAACTATTTGGATTTTCATGTAATCAGTCTATAAAACTTTTTTAGTAAAATCAAGCGCTAATAGTAAAAATTTTTTCCTAATTTCTTTGACAAGAATTTCATTCTTTTTACAATAAAGTAAAACTAAATATTTTGTATCGTCTTTAGTTAACATATTTCTATTTTAAAACTATTACTAATTTTTTGTCAAACTAAAACTAATCCCCTTTTTGCGAAACTTCTTTAAGTGACCGCTGAGGGACTTGTTCAACTGACTGTTTGCGAGTGAAACGAGTAATTACAGTCAGTTAATCCCGCTTCTAGCGGGAAACCTGTGCGCGCACATGGACTTGAACCATGGACCTCTTCGATGTCAACGAAGCACTCTACCACTGAGCTATGCGCGCATTTTTATAATTTTACCAAATAATCTTCCTTTTTTATATTCCAATATTTTAGCCTCATACAACCTCGCAGGTTGTATGGGCTTGGCAACTTTTATACAGATAGGCAATTGATTATCAAGTAAAGCTTCTTGAAATCCGTCGATATTATTATTTAAAAATAAAACCGTTGAAGTCCTTCCAAGATTTTGATTGACACGACAGCCAAAACTATATGTAAAAAAAGTTTGTTTTATATTCATTTTTCTATATTATAGTTAATCCAGTAAGCAAAGTTGGATTATATCAAATCTCAAAACTCAAAGATCAAATCAAAGTGTAAAGTTCAAAGTTTTTAGTTTTAAACTTGTTTTTGATATTTGATCTTTACACTTTTATCTTTCTATAGGTTTATCTTTATAATAGTTGACATTCCTATAGTCTTCTGCTATAATACTTTCCGGATCCTAAGGTTTCTCTATTTTTTAGACAAGCTTTAGGATTTTTTTTATGAACAAACTAATTATCACAACTGTATTTACCGCTTTACTTCTTCTCTTGACCATTCCAGCAAAAGCCGAGATTATTGCCGGTGGTTCGGCTCCTTTAACTCATCAATCATTTATTGCCGATAAAGATATTGAGTCTATAAAAGAAAAAGAATTAAAGATCATAATTGAATCGGTTCTTAATAAATATAATTCTCCATCGACCGGAGAAAGTGAATCTTTTATTAAAGCCTGTATAAAATATCAAATTAACTGTTATCTTTTACCCTCTATTGCCGGACTGGAATCAACTTTTGGTAAGTTTATCTATCCTAATTCTTATAACCCATTTGGCTGGGATCGAGGCTATATGATGTTTGATAGCTGGTCAGAGGGATTCGACACGGTCGCTAAGGGACTGAAAAACGGCTATATCAAAAAAGGGGCAGAAACGATTGAAGAGATTGGACCTATATATGCTGAAAGTCCGACTTGGGCCATTAGAGTTAACTCGTTTATCAAACAATTTGAAAAAGAAGAAGAAAAATTGACATTGCTTTCAGATCAATTTCCTGTACAATTGTAATTTATGTACAGTTACAAAAAGGAAAAACTCCCTAAAAATACCATTCAATTAATTATCGACGTTCCTAAATTAGATATAAAAAAAGAAGAGGATGAAGCCTTTTCCAGACTGCAAAGTCAGTTAACTGTTGAAGGTTTTCGACCCGGCAAAGCGCCAAAAGATATTGCCGAAAAACATATTTCCAAAGAGGCTCTCTATCAGGAACTAGCGCAAAAATTGATTTCTCGAATCTATCAAGAAGTCGTTAGCAAAGAAAGTCTCAAACCAATTATCTCCCCAAAAGTTGATTTGGTTAAAGCTAAAGAAGGCGAGGATTGGCAGATAAAGATTACCTTAGCAGAAAAACCAGTGGTTGAACTGGGCGATTATAAAAAAGTTGTTAAAGAAGTCAAAGCTTTAGCCGAAAAATCAAATATTTGGGTGCCGGGCAAAGATAAAGAGGCGAAAAAACCGGAAGAAGATAAAAATAAGCTTTTGAATGAAATCTTAACTGTTCTTCTGAAAGAAACTAAATTAGAGATTTCCGATTTAGTTGTTGACGAGGAAATCAATCATCGTTTGACTCATTTGGTTGACGAAATTCAAAAGATTGGCCTGACAACAGAAAACTATTTAAAATCAAAAAATCTAACCATGGAGTCTTTAAAAGCTCAGCTTAAAAAAGAGACCGAAGATACTTATAAACTGGAATTTGCTTTAGCGGAAATTGCTGATAAAGAAAATATAAAAGTCGAAAAGACTGATTTAGATAAACTTTTTCTCAATATAAAAGATGAAAAAGAAAGAAAAAAGGCCGAGCAAAACAGCTATTATTATGCAACAATTTTACGAAAACAGAAAACACTTGACTATCTGATTAGCCTGTAGTAAAATACAGGTATGACAAAAATGCAGAATTCAAAAGTCAAAAGTCAAAACGATCCGGCAAAAAATCCTTTAGAATCTATTCGTGATATTGGCGGCGGAATGCTTGATCAATTCTTTGGCGGACAAAATCAAGAAGACGATGATTTTGGATCAGAGTTTAACTTTAATAAAGAAACGCTCAAATCTAAGTTAAAAAAACAAGAAGTCAAAATTTTTAACTATCAGGAATACTATGAAACCACTCTTATCAAAAAACAAATTCAAGAATTAACCGAAGCGATTAAAAAGGAAATTGAGATGATTAAACGAGCTGATGCTTCGCTTCTTAATGACATTCGCGACGTAGAAAAATTAACAATTAATGATCTGCCGGAAAAACCTGGTATCTATCATGTCCGTTTCTTAGAGTTAGTGTTAAGCATCTTGCGGACCTTAAGAGCTAAGGTAGGCGAATCAAAAACCTGGCTTCAGGCTCTAATGTCAAAAAAGAAAAAAAGAGGCTCATTATTCGTGGTTAGATCTAAAAAACAAGGTACTCAATATTCGCTTTCACAGGAACTGCAGAGCTCAAGAAGCGTGCAATAAATGTAGAAATAATCAAATAAACAAATGAAGAAATAAATGTTTAAATGATTAAATGTCTAAATTAAAACATTTGTTCATTCTTTCATTTATTTACTTATTTTATTATTTATTTATTTAATCATTCATTCCAAGGCTTTCAAGAACGTATTAACTCCAAACTGCCAGCTTCCTTTTGATTGAGGAGTATATTTTTTCATAATAGCTGATGCGGTCACCAAACCTTTATCAATATAGTGTTCTTTTATTCCTTTTCCAACTGTCTCAATCGCTTCATCGTATGATTCAAATTTAGTAACTGTAGTTCCATATATCCCCCAACCCCAGCAATTATGAGAGTCGTCGGGAATAACACGGCAGAGGTTTGACTCCTGCATGGCAATAGCCGGAAGCAATCGATAGTCAAATTGATATTGATCGGAAACCTCAACTATTTTACCGGCATAGTCATATAAAGACGAATTATGTTTACGAAAAAAGGATTTGAGATTGGCAACTCTTCCGTCGGCAGCTTGAATTTCTGCCTCATAATTTCCACTAGAATTATTATATGAAGCGGTAAACTGACTGATTTCACCCAAAATATTTCCTATCTGCTGACGGTTTTTGGCGTAAATGTAGGTCTTATCAATCAAAAATAGATTTAAGACATTAAGAAACAAATAAATTATAAAAAAAATAACGACTTTTCTCACCATGGTTTAATCGTAGAGGAAAGAGAAAGGAAATACAATAGAAATTATTTCCCCCGATACCATACCGGGACAATTTGCCGTAACTGACTGAATCCCCAATAATCGATTGGGTACACACCTTCACCTTTTTGATCACCGAATTGCTCCGCCGCTTCGCTAATTGCCTTCGGTAAAAGAGTCATTTTACCAACTGTCAATATGCTAGATTTAAACAAAATAAAACCACTTCCAGCGTCAGGAATTTCATCATGACCATAGCCAGTAATGTCTAACGGCAAAATTCCCACATTAGTTAACTTAGCTTTCTGCGCTAGGTTAACTATTAATCCTAGGACTGGTACTTCCGGATAACCAAGCGTTGGGCGGCGTCCTTCTTGCGGACTAAGAAAAACAGCCGAGTTTTTCGACAGAGCCCTCACGGCGCTTTTTGCATAATTTATGACACCTGTACCTCTTTGAAGATGAGTATATCGCGGTTTCTTAAGAGTATCGCGAATGACAAGAGGAAAAAGTTCAATATCAAATTTTCTACTATAATACTCAAGGGCCGGTTTCAAAGGCGATTCAAATTGGTGATAGGCGATGGGAAATAGCAATCTATGAAGTCGCATTTCAGAATTTCTCAACATTGATAGCACTAAAATCGGACCATCAGACATCCTTTTATGGGAAAAAATTCCTAAAATTGAACCGCCACTCTGCAATAGATTTTCCGCTTTTTTCATCTGGTAGAACGGGTCAACTATTTCTACCGGCCAAAGGAATCGATAGACTGCCGATTCCGCTCCGCCTTTACGATTGCGATGAAGTTGATCGTTACTTAAATAGTTTTGCTGTCCAATTGTCATAAAACTCTCCATTACATTGTGAACGTTTTTCAAAAAACTTGTCCTGAGTTTGCCGAAGGGCGCGCGATTTTTCTACTTTTTTGCAACAATAGTAAAGTATCTTGATTCTTCAGCCCTTTTAATAATTTTAAATCCTATTAAGTTTAAGTAGTTTATAAATTCTTCTTTTCTATACATCTTGCTATATGGATGTACTGAAAGTAGTTTAATTATTCTTCCATATACTGTATTAAACGATTCAATTGACAAATCCCACAAAAATACTTTTCCACCCGGTTTTAATACTCTATATATTTCGTTAAAACACCAACCAAACACACCCAACACA
>CAZJKY010000058.1:0-4673 GCA_964546915.1 uncultured Gammaproteobacteria bacterium
AAAGCGGCTCGTTTATCAAATATGGTGAAAAAGTCCTGGGCCATGGAAAAGAAGAAGTAAAAGAGATTTTGATAAAAGATAGCAAAATAAGAGAACAGATTTTGAAACAGTTAGCGAAAAAATAACCAAATGGAAGATCTTCAGCCATTATTTAACCTTTCTTATTTCTATCTTAAATTTCGTCCGCGTACTGTCAAAGAAGTCCGTGATTATCTTTATAAAAAAATAAAAACCAAGCACTGGTCACGTGATGATGTAGAAAAAGTGATTAAACATCTGTTGAAACAAAAATTTTTAGATGATAAAGGATTTATTAATTATTTAGTTGCTTCAAGAACGAGAACAAAAGTTAAAGGCGTTTTTGCTATTAAACAAGAACTTCTTAAATACGGCGTTGATAAAAAATTAATTGACGATTATTTTGATAAAACTGAAATCAATGAAGAAGCATTAGCGGAAAAAACTCTCTCCTCTCGCTGGCCGAGGTTAAAAACTCTTCCGAAACAAAAACGTTTCGAAAAAGCCATTGGCCTTCTGCAAAGGCGAGGATTTAATTTTGAGGTCAGTAGAAAAACGGTTGAAAAATTATCGAACGAAGAATAGCTAGAGAATTTCTGAAAGGTGTCTTAAGGTTTTTTCCATCGGGATAATTTCAATTCTTCCGTCCTTCATTTCTCTTTTCCCGCCATAGATAAAATAACATTTAGCTGACGGGTAATCTTTTCGGAAAATTTTTAATCCCCTAAGCATCGCTGTTGTTGGCTTTCTTGTCCGCTTTATTTCAAAAGCAGAAATACCCCTTTCACCATAAGCAATAAAGTCTACTTCAATTCCGTTGGCTGTCCGCCAATAATACAGGCGGTATCCCAAATCAAAATAATCGTTTATTGCTTTTAATTCTTGAAGAAATAATGATTCATATGAGGCTCCCTCTGTTTCTTCCGGCAAATCCAAAGGTCCCATTGGCCGTATTGTTCGATACACGCCTACATCAAAAAAATAAAATTTTGGATGAAAAATCAGCCTTCTTTTTGCTTTTTTGGAAAAAACCGGTAGACGATAACCAATAAGTAAATCCTCAAGAATGGAAAAATAGTTTTCCACTACTTTTCTTTCTATTCCCGCCTCCCGAGCAATTTCAGAGACATTTAAGACCGCGCCTTGGGAGAAACTGGCCGTTTCCAAAAAACGGGAAAAGTTGCTTAAGTTCCTCGTCAGTCCTTCTTGTTGGATTTCCTCTTCAAGATAAGTCTTAATATAGCTTTCTAAATATTTTTTGGGGTCTGACTCCGTGTAAACAGAGGGCAACTGTCCATATTGCAAGGATCTATTCAGATTAAAATCTTTATCAAGCTCCTTGGTTGTTAAAGGATGCAGGAAGTAGGTTAAGGCGCGGCCGGCCAATAAATTTGGGCCTTTTCTTTTCAGTTTTCTTGCGTTTGAGCCGGTTAAGACAAATTTGTAATGGTTGTTTTCAATCAAACGATGAACCTCGTGTAAAAGTTCGGGGACCCTTTGGATTTCATCAATAACAATCCAGTCGGCAAAAGAACTAGGGACAAAATTTTCTAACCGCTGGGGATTGGCCAAAAGATCATTAAAAAGCTC
Source organism: uncultured Gammaproteobacteria bacterium (assembly GCA_964546915.1). Lineage (GTDB taxonomy): Bacteria > Patescibacteriota > Microgenomatia > UBA1406 > GWC2-37-13 > GWC2-37-13. The sequence goes on from CAZJKY010000058.1 coordinate 1,609, forward strand.
TGCTTCCAATAAATCTAAATATATTGCCTTAGGAAAAGCTGATTTCACCCAGGTGGTTTTTCCTGTCCCTCTTGGGCCAAAAAGAAAAAAGCTTTTATTTTTCGGCGGTCTTATCAATCTGGGATACATAATTCCATTTTACATATATTTTTGGAGTTGTCAAGTCCTATTTTCTGTGACAACTCTTTTAGATTACCCAGAATTTTTCTATTGTAATTTTCAAAAAAATGGAGTAAAATATCAGTAATTAGAAATTTGCTTGAGGTAGATTTTATAGATTAAAATTATTAAATTACATGGATATACCTTATTGTTATTCTAAAATTTATTCAAGGATTTACACGGATTAAAAGCGGATTTTCACGAATATCTGTGGGAATCAGCTACAAATCCGCGTAAATCAAAGATTCTACTAACAGATTAACAATAAGATCAAATCCTATCTATAGACTCTCCTCAAGGTTAAAATATTAATAATATGTTACAGAAATTTTTCAAAAAATTTACCTCTTTAAAAAGAGAAAGAGAAGACCTGTTGACAAAAGCCAAACAAGAGGCGCAAGCCATTACCTTAAAAGCCCAGGAAGATGCCAGAAAAGTCGCCATCGATGCTCTGGAAGTGGAGAAAAGATTAGCCCGTCGGGAAGAACAGATTGATGAAAAAGATAATCTTGTTAACCGGGAAAGACAGTCTGTCCAAGATGTTAAAAATAACATTGAATTAATTAAAAAAGAGCTTGAACAAAAAAGAGACCAGATGCTGCAAAAATTGGAAAAAATTGCCGGACTAACCAAAGATCAGGCAAAAGACTTATTGCTTCGCGGTTGGGAAGATAAATTAAAAGGAGAAGTGGCTAAAAAAATCAAGGCGGCTGAAGAAGAAGTTAAAATTACTGCTGATGATAAAGCTAAGCAGATATTAGTTGATGCGATTAGATACGGCGCCATTGACTATGTTTCCGAATATACTTTATCCGTCATCAATCTACCCGGTGAAGATTATAAAGGAAGGATTATTGGTAAGGAAGGCCGGAACATCAGGGCTTTTGAGATTGCCACCGGAGTTGATGTTGATCTTGAAGAAGAAAAAGTCATTAGACTTTCTTCATTTGACGCTATCCGCCGCGAAGTAGCCCGAATGTCTTTGGAAAGACTAATTAAAGACGGCCGGATTCAACCGGAAAGAATTGAAGAGATTGTTAAAAAAACCCAGGAAGAAGTTGATAAAATTATTTTCAAAGCCGGTGAAGAATTAGCTCATAATGTTGGCGTCTTTAACCTGCCAACTGAACTAACTCAACTTTTAGGTCGATTTAAATATCGCTTTTCTTACGGCCAGAATATGATTGCTCATACTCTGGAAGAAACAAAAATCGGAGTTGCTCTAGCTCATGAATTAAAACTCGATGTTAATTTAGTAAAACTTGGCTGTCTTTTCCATGATATTGGTAAAGTGGTTACAGACAAAGAAGGATCTCATATAGATCTCGGAGTTGAAGTTTTGAAAAAAAATCGTTTTCCTCAAAAAGTGATTGACTGCGTCGCCAGCCATCATGAAGATGTGCCTTTTACTACTCTTGAAGCTGTTGTTGTCTATATTGCCGATGCCGTCTCCGGCAGCAGACCAGGAGCAAGACACGAAGACTTTGGTGAGTATCTAAAAAGAATTAAAACTATTGAAGATATTGCCAAAACTAAAAAAGGCGTTAAGGAAGCTTATGCTTTGCAAGCCGGTCGGGAACTAAGAGTAATTGTTAAACCGGATGAACTGACTGATGACGAAGCGATCATCATGGCCGAAAAAATTAAAGAAGAACTGGAACAAAAGTTTGAAGTATTTCCCGGTCAAATAAAAGTAACGGTAATCAGAGAAACCAGAGCAGAGGCAACCACTAAGATATAAATATAATAATCAAATAAACAAATGTCACAAATAAACAAATGAATGATTAAATGAATAAATGATTTAATTGTTTGATTATTTGCTTATTTCTACATTTATTTGACTATTTGATTATTTGTTTATTTAATTATTTTGTTAGTTCTTCTTATTCTAAAGCCCTACATTTGATACAGATTGTTATAATAAGATATTCTAAATATAGATTGACAGAAAGCCAAAAAAACACTAATCTATTATCGTAATTCGTTCTTAATTAAAAATTAAAGTCAAAGAAAGTGGGGTGATACAAAATGACAAAAGCTGATTTAGTCGCCCAAGTAGCAAAAAAAGCTGGTCTAACCGCTAAAGCCGCCAAAGATGCTGTTAACACCGTTTTCTCAACTATGTCCGATGCTTTGAAAAGAGGAGAAAAGGTTGTGGTCACTGGATACGGTACATTTATGGTTAGACGACGCGCTGCCAGAAAAGGACGCAATCCTCAAACTGGAGCTGAAATTCAAATCCCGGCGACAAAAACCCCTGGTTTTACCGCTGGTAAAAGTTTGAAAAGAATGGTGAAATAATCTTGAATAAAGGATTATTTTAAAATCTAACAATCCCGACTAAGGTCGGGGTTGTTTTTTATTCCCTCATTAGGTATACTTGCTGAATAATTATGAAGAAATTTTGTCATTATCTTTTGCCAATTGCTTTTATCATAATCGTCCCTTTTGCCACATACTTTGTCCTAGGAGCTTCAGACTCATTAGTAAAAATCCCTCAAGAAAAAGTTGCTTATAATTTACCTTATCCTGGCCTTTTACCAGACAGTCCTCTCTATTTGGCCAAAATCATTAGGGATCGAATCACTGATTTTTTAACCCGTGACAATCTTAAAAAAGCCGAGCTTTATCTTTTATATTCTGATAAAAGAGTTGCTATGTCTTTGATTTTAGCCAATAAAGGAAAAAGTCAGCTGGCAATTGATACTTTTGCTAAAGGAGAAAAATATTTTCTCAAGATTCCTAATTTACTAAAATCAGTCAAAAAACAAGGCGGTCAAGCTCCATCTAATTTTATTGAAACTTTAAAGTTAAGTAATGCCAAACATAAAGAATTGATCGAAGAGTTAATAAAAATCTTACCGCAAGGCTTAAACCAATCATTAACACAACTGTCTGAT
>CAZJKY010000059.1:0-4672 GCA_964546915.1 uncultured Gammaproteobacteria bacterium
TGTGTTGGGTGTGTTTGGTTGTTGTTTTTTAAGCTTTTGATTGGGTACATATAGGAAACGAATTCCAATTTTTCCGCCTTCGCCAAGGCTTCGGCGGACAAGCAATTTTCAATGACTTTTTCAAGATACCAGGGGGAGATATATAAATAAATTGTTAAATTGTTAAATTGTTTCATTGTTATATTGTTAACGGGTTGACGAGTTAACGAGTTAAAATCCATTTTAAAAATATCGTCATAAACGATCTTAATATTTTTTTTATTTGGGTGAAAGAGGCGGCGCAGATGAAGAATTAAAATTAAAACCGGATTGATTTCCACGGCAATAAATTTAGTATTCAAATTTTTTTGAAAAGAATATTTTGCTGCTTCAAAGATAACAATTCCGTCGCCAGCTCCCAAGTCAAAAACAGTTTGATTATTTTTTAAATCTAACGCTTTAATTATTTTCGGTAGATCTTTTTTGTTGGAAGGAAAGTAGGGGATTGGAGAGAATTTTTTCGAAGAGAAAATTAAAATTATAACGATTATAAAAATTATAAAGATTATAAATATTGGCATTGACTAATTCTATCATCTCTGGTAAAAATAATGCTTGGTGGTTAATCAAAAAGATTACTTTGGAATTGAAGAAGCCTTAACCCCGCTTGACGGGAGGAATCGTTTTAAACTCACTTCATTAATAAAATATTATTCTGATTTTAACCTCAATAAATATCGGGTTTTAGTTGAAATAAATTATTTAATTAAACTCTCTTTGTATAAAGTCGTAAGACAATTTACAAAAGACGAGCTTATATTGATTAATCGATTAATCGATACATTTAACATAAATGATTACCATACGATTCGTCAACTTGAAAGAAAAACCAATCATGAGACAATGGCAGTAGTAGAATTTTTGAGAGAAAAACTTCTGAAATCGTCTCTAAAAAATGTTGCCGAAATGATCCATTTTGGTTTAACTTCAGACGATATTAACAATCTTGCTTATGCTTTGATGATTAAAGATTGTTTGAAGAAAGTAATTTACCCAGAGGTCGATCTGATTTTGGTTCATCTTAAGGCTTTTTCTAAAGAATATAAAAGTCTTCCGATGCTTGGTCGCACTCATGGTCAACCGGCCGTACCAACCACTTTGGGAAAAGAGTTTTTAATTTATTTCAAAAGACTAAATGAAGAAATGAAGAAATTAGGAAATTGGAAAATGAAAGGAAAACTAACAGGTAATGTTGGTAATTTAAATGCCCATAAGTTTTTGTTTCCGAAAATTAATTGGCTAAAATTCAGCCAAGAGTTTGTTGAGAATTTAGGATTAATCGCTGATTTAGTGACTACTCAAATTGAACCTTATGATAGTTATATTGAACTATTTTATTATTTAACCCATATTAATAATATTCTGATCGGTTTATCCCAGGATCTCTGGTCGTATATTAGTCTGGGTTATTTTAAACAAAAAATCATCAAGACTGAAGTTGGTTCATCGGCCTTACCTCATAAAGTTAACCCGATTTATTTTGAAGGGGCAGAAGGAGGATTTGGGATTGCTAATGGTTTGTTTGAGTTTTATATACGGAAGTTAGCAATTACTCGTTTTCAACGCGATCTTTCCGACTCGACGGTGAGACGATCTTTTGGGATCGCTTTTGGTTATTCGTTGTTATCTTATCAAAGTATTAACGAAGGGTTATTGCGGATTGTTCCTGATGAAGAAAAAATCAAGGAAGATTTGAATAATCACTTTGAAGTTTTGTCCGAAGCGGTCCAGAATTTTTTCCGTGTAAAAGGCGAAAAAAATGCTTATGAAAAAGCCAAGGAATTTTTCAGAGGTAAAAAAATTACCAGAAACGACTTACTACATTATATTAATATAATGAAGTTTTTGAGTAAGAAAGAAAAGAAAATGTTATTGGATTTAACGCTGGAAAGTTATACCGGATATGCAGAGGAGCTGGTTGACAAGTTTTTATAATTATGAAAATTAAATTTCCCTTAATAATCGTCGGTTCACAGTGGGGCGATGAAGGTAAAGGCAAGATTGTTGATCTATTGGCTAAAGACGCTGATTATGTAGTTCGTTATAACGGCGGTAATAATGCCGGCCATTCGGTCGTTTTAAACGGTGAAAAGTTTAAACTTTCCCTTCTTCCATCAGGTGTGCTTCATCAAAAAAAATTATTTTTATCACAAGGAGTAGTTATCAGTCCCAAAGTTTTGCTGGATGAAATTGAATTCTTTAAAAAACGTGGAACCAGAGTTGATCTGATGATTGACCCTAGGTGCAATATCGTTATGCCGTATCATCGGGAACTCGATCGGGCGACGGAAATATGGAAAGGCAAAAAAGCCACCGGCAGTTTGCATTTGGGAATCGGCTATTGCTATGAAGATAAAAACAACCGGTCCGGTATCCGTTTCGAAGATTTAATTGACACTCAAGCTTTAAAAGAAAAAATCGAGACGTTTTTTCCCTTAAAAAAACTGCAGATAGAAAAAGTTTTCAATCAAAAAACCGATTTAACATCAGAAAAAATTTATCAAGAATATGTTAGATATGGAAAAAAACTAAAAAAATATTTGGGCGATGTTTCAGTAATTATTCAAAAAAGTTTATCAAAAAGAACTAAAGTCCTTTTTGAAGGAGCACACGGAACATTTTTAGACGGAATTTTTGGCACTCATCCTTATACAACGGCAGTTTATACGATTAGCGGCGGAGTTTTTCCTTATGTTGGACTGGCGCCGCAGAAAATTTATTCGCTTGGCGTCGTTAAAGCTTATACCACTCGAGTGGGCAACGGTCCTTTTCCGACCGAACTGTTTAATAAAACCGGAGAGAAAATCAGAGAAGTTGGCGCTGAGTATGGAACGGTTTCCAAGAGGCCGCGTCGTTGTGGCTGGCTGGATTTATGTCTACTTCGAACTGCCATCCGTTTATCCGGTTTTGATTATTTAGGGATAACTAAACTTGACGTTTTATCAGGATTAGATAAAATAAGAGTTTGCGCTGAATACAAAATTAATAGGAAAAAAATTAAAGAAGTTCCAGGGTTAATGAATGATTTTTCTAAATGTAAACCTGTTTATCAAGAGTTTAAAGGATGGAAAGAAAACATTTCTGATATTAGAAAATTTGTCGATTTACCCAAAGAAGCAAAGATTTATTTAAAGTTTATTGAGAAAGAATTGAAAGTGCCGGTTAAAATAATATCGGTCGGAGCGGAGAGGAATAGTAATATTATCCTTTAATTTATTATTATGCTAAAAATTCAAGAAGGTCTGACTTACGATGACGTCTTACTTATTCCTCAAAGATCTTTTATTAATCACCGGAGTGAGGTTTCCACCAGAACTAAATTAACTCGTCATATTGAATTAAACGTTCCTTTTATCTCCGCCAATATGGATACGGTGACGGAAAGCGAAATGGCAATTGCCTTAGCCCGTGAAGGCGGAATCGGAATAGTTCATCGGTTTATGACTATCGAAGAACAGGTGGAGCAGGTAAGTCGAGTAAAGAGAAATGTCGGTTTTATCGTTGGTAATCCCTATACTGTCAAACCAACAACTTTGTTAAAAAAAGTTAGACAGTTGGTTAAAGAGCTAAATATCGACGGATTTTTAGTAGTTGACGAGAATAATAAATTAATTGGAATTTTAAGCAAACGCGATTATGCATTTGAGACAAATTTAGATCGGCAGGTAAAAGACTTGATGACTCCTTTAAAAAAAATTATTAACGGAAAGATAGGGGTAAGCTTTGAACAAGCCAAAAAGATTTTTTTAAAAAATAAAATTGAAAAATTACCCTTAGTTGATAAAGAAGGAAAACTTAAAGGATTGATTACTGCCCGGACAATAAAAAATTATGAGAAGTATCCTTATTCAACAAAAGACAGTCAAAGTCGGTATCGAGTCGGGGCCGCGGTTGGAGTGATCAATGATTATTTGGACCGAGCGCTAGAATTAATAAAAGCCGGAGTCGATGTTTTGGTGGTTGATGTGGCCCATGGTCATAACGAAGTGGCTTTAAAGGCAGTCAAAAATATTAGAAAAAAATTTCCTGATATTGATTTGATTGGCGGTAATGTGGCAACAATTGATGGGGTAAAAGACTTGATTGACAGGGGAGTGGATGCGGTCAAAGTCGGGATTGGGCCGGGCGGACTTTGTACTACTCGGATTGTGGCCGGAGTCGGCGTTCCCCAGTTTACGGCCGTCTCGGAATGTTTTTCCTATGCGCGAAAAAAAGGCATCCCAATTGTGGCTGACGGAGGCACTAACTATCCGGGTGATATCGCTAAAGCCCTGGCGGCCGGCGGGTCAACCTGTATGTTGGCCGGTTGGTTTGCCGGGACTGACGAAAGTCCAGGCGGAATTATTATGAGAAAAGGGATGAAGTATAAAATCCACCGCGGATCAGCCTCATTTTTGGCAACGGCTGATCGAAAGATCGAGCTGGAAAATCACAACGAACAGCAATTAAATACGATTGTTCCTGAAGGTATTGAGGCAATGGTGCCTTATAAAGGAAAAGTGAGTGATGTGATTTATCAATTACTTGGAGCCTTACGTTCAGGGATGAGCTACTGCAACGCAAAAACTATTCCTCAACTTTGGAAAAACGCCCGGTTTGTCAAAATCACTGAAGCCGGTTTCCGCGAAAGCAA
>CAZJKY010000060.1:0-3989 GCA_964546915.1 uncultured Gammaproteobacteria bacterium
ATGCTCAAAAGTTTCAAACCAGCAGTTGTTAGTTGTTAAAAGGTTGGTAATTTGTTTTGTTGCAGGATGATATTTCATGAAAAAAAATTATACAAAACTGGTTAACCGCGCATAAATAATCCGCTAATAAAAAGCACAACTAGTGAACCGGCTACTGCGACCACAAAAGACATTAAATTAAATCCAGTGACTCCAACTCCAAAAAATCTTTGTCCCAGATAACCACCGACTACGGCTCCGATAATTCCAAGAATAATTGATCCTACAAACCCTCTCTGAGAACTAGGCGCAATAAAATTTGCGATGCTTCCGGCAATCAGCCCAAAAATAATCCAATAGATTATACTCATATTTTTTTACCCTTTTTGTCCAGAACTTTTAATAAGAATTTTGAAACTTTTAATTTAACGTCTTCTTTGAAATATTTAATATCATCAACGATGTTGCTCCATTTGTGAGCCGTTTCCGTAAAGTTTTTTATCATTTTTGAAGCAACAAAAAATAGCCTCATCAACCAAAGACAGGTAATGAAAACGACGATCATCACGAGTGATGTTGTAATATAAAAAATGTTCTGCCAGTTTATTTCCATATAATTTCTCCTTTTATTCAAAGCTCATTTGTTTATTGATTATCAACTGTCTGTTCTACTTCTTCTTCATTAGTCGGTTTTACTAGTTGAAAGAGCGCTACAATTCCATAGGCGATGATCGCATAAACTGCCATGGCAATAAGCGTCGACCATTCAAATACTAAATTTGAACTTACTGTTGTCCCGAGTATTCCGGCAAAAGGCAGTGCAAACGGACCACTGATTGCATAGATAAAATTGGTAAATCCACTGAACGTACTTGCGCCAAGGAACTTGAGTAGAATTCTAAATGCTAAAACCACCTCAATAATACCTAAAATGTACCAAATGACTTGATAGGTACGAAAAATTGCTTTTTTTGTTCTATACTCTTTTTGCGGAGATCCTGTCCCAGCCTGCGGAACTACGACTTTCGTTCTTCGAACAACCTGTTCTACTTCTGCGTCTTGTTGTATTATATTTTTTCACCTCCCTTTAGAAATTCTTAATGAGTTTCACGAATTTAGAGTTTCTTAAGTCCTCCAGAGCGAAGTTTCGACTGCGTGGCTGTAAGCCTCGAGGCGAACCTGAGCGTAGGAGGATAGAAACCTTATTTTGCTGCTTTTTTTGCATCTTTTATTGCATGACGCAAAGATTTTTTTACTGAATTCTCTATTTTTAGTACTTTTTTCTTTCCTTCTGTAAATTTTCCTTCTACTTCATCCTTTTTATCTTGTACTTGTTTTTGCATATCTTCCATATAACCTATTGCTTGGTTTTTTACATTGTTTAATACTTTTTTTACTTTCTCACGGTTCTTTTTATCATTTAAAGCTACTGCTCCGGCAACCGCAACACCTGCTCCAACGACTGCTCCTGTTATAGCGGCAGCTACTGGATTAAAACCACTTTTTCTTTCATCTTGTTTTTTTTGATTTTGATTTGTCATTTATTTCACCTCCTTTTATTTTTATGCTATTGTTTCAAATTTTTTAATTACTGTTTCTTTGGGTAAATAGTTAATTAAGGCTTTTTCTACTAAAGAAGTTAAACTAAGTTCTTGAAATATTGCTTGTGCTTTGGCATGTTTTAATAGGTTTGGATTAAGAAAGAGAGTTATTCGTTGTTTGTTATTAGTTGTTATGCTTCATATAATACAACTGGTTGTAGTACTTGTCAAGTATTATTAATTTAGTACATAATATCAGCAAATACCACCAGACGTTTACTGTAGCTTTTTTTAACTCCATCCCACACACCATCGCAGGTAACAAGATTAAGATAAGCGCTGTCGTTCCGACTAAAAACCTCATCTGCATATCCTGGATCATAGGTGCGTTTTTCCCGAACCACGAAAGTAATCGTTTTTCCTTTATCATCCTCGACAAATAACTTGTCTCCTTTATTTAATTTATACAAATTAAAAAACACCCCTGCCTGACCATTCTCTCCATTAAAATGTCCAGAAATAACCGCGCTACCTTTCTCCCCGGGGCGCGGCCCAAGTTTAAACCATCCTACGTCGAAAGCATTGCTTGGAACTTCCATTTCTCCCGCTTGAGTCACGCCTAGAAGCTGAATGGCAGCATTAATATTGATCACGGGTATCGTCAAACGCACCGGCAATCCTGTAGAGACTGATACTATTTGGCTTTGAGGTACTGACCTTTGAAATACTAAACCTTGGGGAAGATAAAAAAGAAGAAATAGAGAGAATACTACAAAGACTATTATTAACAATGGCCGTCTAATGGAAGTTTTTAATTCCTGGATAAACATCTATATTTTCTTTGAATTAAATATTCTTCTCACGAGGAGCAAATCCTGTATTTGGTAGACTTGGATTCTTTGAGTCAGATTCTTTATTGTTTGACCACCCTCCCGGCGCACATATATTCCCACCACGAACTTTAAAGTAATAAGTCAGATTTGGGTTTAAATCATTTATGGTATAACTAACAACTCCCGTCGAAAGACCGGCTGGAAAAGATACACCATATCGCTCGTCCCCAGGACTCAAACCATATGCAATATAGTAGTAAGATAAATGGTCACTCACTGGGGAAAAATATAACACTGCTTTACTTCCCGCTCTGTCTATTTGAAAAAGATTAGGATTGTTTGTTGGAGCAGAATCAACACAAACTGTAGAAGAGGATGAACTTGATGATGAGCTGGAAGTTGGGGTGGGAGTTGGGGTGGGAGTTGGGGTGGGAGTTGGGGTGAGGGTTGGTCCACCAGAGGTTCCCGCAGCGCACGTTTTTTTTGTGAGCGTAGTATTATTTAAGGTAACTGCGCCATTTCTTGCCAGAAGTCTTCCGTTAACAGTTGAGCCCCCGTCATCTGTGATCGATGTTAAGGCTAGTACGTTTCCTTCAAGGATAGTGGAAGTTCCAAGAGTGGCTGAAGAGCCGACTTGCCAATAAACGTTGCAGGCTTGAGCACTGTTGGTAAGGACAACTTTACTGGAGGATGCCGTAATGAGAGTGGATGCCATCTTGAAGATAAAAACTGAATCAGCATTCCCCCCTCCGTCGAGTGTCAAAGTCCCTGTTATCCCGAACGTACCTGCAGCAGAGTCGTATACCCCATCTGTCAGAGTTGACCCACCAAGTTCTGTGGCTACAGTAGAAGTCGTTGTTCGTCCAGCCGCATCGTTATATGCCGTAGTCAAGTCGTTTTTGGCTGTTGTAAGTAGGCCGGCGTTAGTCACTAAACAGGCAATGCTTCCACCACCGCCACCTGTATATCCGCCATTAGTATCATATATTGTCCCTGTTACTTCCGAACATGTTAATTCGGTAATACCAGTGCCACCGGTTGGACTTAAACCAACATTTCCGGTTACAACATTAGTGTTAGTGCCTGTGACGGCTGATCCACCGAGAACCGCGAAACCGTCAGCTGTTAAAAGGTCTACTCTTGAAGTTGCCGCAAATACTTTTGCTGGATTTTTAGAAAAGGTAAGGGTTAAAACCATAAGAGGGACGAAAACTAGTAGCAATACTACAAATTTCATCTTATTGAAGATTCTCATAAAATGTTTTTCCCTAATCATATAGTAAAATTAATTGTAACACTTGTCAAGTGTTAATTGAGTGTGTATACTATTTCAAAATGCTTACACTTATCATATTTTTAATTATTGGTTCAATAATAGCCTATCTTGCAATAAGTAATTCAATGCTGGTAGCGTTACATTTTGGACCGTATGTATTTTCCGGTATCCCTCTCTTTTATATTATTATTGGCTCCCTTTTAACTGGACTGAGTTTATCTTATCTTTTTGCTCTTATCCATTCAATTTTTACCGGCTTTACCATCCGTGGGAAAGATAAAAAAATCAAACAAGGCAAAAGTGAAAATGTTGATTTGACCAAGCAAATTCACCAACTGGAGTTAGAAAATGAGAGACTTA
>CAZJKY010000060.1:3999-4594 GCA_964546915.1 uncultured Gammaproteobacteria bacterium
TTCCATATTTTTGCAAGAAATGATTTCATAGCTCTTTTTTGTCTTGGGGCTCAATAATTCTACAATTATTGAGCCCCAAGACAAAAATGCGCTATGAAATCATTTCTGGCAAAAATATGGAAACTATTAAACTTGCCAAAAGGCGTCCAGTTGTTTTTTATGCGCTTTTTTCAAAATCAATTTTTAGTTGGAGTGACGGGAGTTATTTTTAATGAAAAAAATGAAGTGTTGCTTTTTAAACATACATATAGACAACACTCTTGGAGTTTACCAGGTGGTTATTTAAAAACTGGCGAACACCCGGCTGAAGCGCTTGAACGGGAAATAAAAGAAGAATCTCATCTTATCGTAAGTGTTGACGAATCACTCAAGACCCGGACTGATCGTACCAGCTCCCGATTAGACATGTGTTATATCGGTGTATTTATTGGTGGTGAATTTACTCCAAGTCAAGAAGTATCTGAGTACGGTTTTTTTTCACAGGACACAATGCCGCTCCTTCGAAGTAATCAGGTATTTTTAATAGACCAAGCTCTGCAGCAAAAAAGATTAAAAGAAGAATTATAAAATGAATAAAGACAATGGTTTTAAACAA
>CAZJKY010000061.1:0-4305 GCA_964546915.1 uncultured Gammaproteobacteria bacterium
TGTGTTGGGTGTGTTTGGTGTGTTTTTTTAAAATGGTTAATATCCTTCTGCACAGGAAGATCAATTAAATCAATTAGAGATTGCTACTTGATTGACGAAAAGATAACTAGTAGTTTAAATGAATTAGCTATTCAGCATCCGATCCTCACTGCCGGTCCTGGAAATTATGAGGTTGATATACCAAATAACCAACTTCAAGAACATAAAAAAAGAGTAGAAGAAATATTAACCATTTTAAAAAAATTACCAGCAGATAAATATGTAAATATTTTCCAAACTATTAGATTAATCCATCTTGCTTTATTAATTCATAGAGAAGATTATGACTTAAGCTTTTGTTTACTTGTTGCGGCAATAGAATCTATTGCACAAAAAGCATTCGATAGAAAAGAAACTAAACTAACATCTATTCAGTTGGATGAAGATGAAAAAGAGATTGAAAAACTATGTAATGGTAAGGAAAATTTAGAAAGATGGTTTAAGAAAAATGTTTTACGAGAAGCTAAATTAAAAGCAAAATATGTGGAGTTTATTTTTAAATACGCGCCAATAGAAAAGTGGTATGAGTTAAAACATCCTTTTGAAAACATTAAAGAATATATTTATGAAATATCAGGCAAAAAAAAGCATTACGAAGGGTTAACGCAAAAAAGGTTTTATGAAATTTATCCTTCAGATATTAAAGGCGAGATTATAAGAAGAGTTATTGGTGATACATATAAATATAGATCAGGATTCTTTCATGAAGGTAAACCAACACCACATCAGTATATAACTGGAGGCGATAGATTTTTTGAAAATAGATACGTCTTCAATACTTCTAACAAAGAAAATTCAGTCAAAATGGTCATTCTCCCTAAGTTTGAGCTTATGTTCGAAATTTCGAGAATTTCTATTACCGAGTATATGAAAAGCTTAATCTATTAAATAAGAATAGCCTATTGGTTAGAAATCGTGCCGTATTCCGAATTAATATATCAAAAATCACTACAGTTTCTTCGGGCTCCCCATGCTGGACGATGTTCGAATCTCACTTTTTACTTTCTCTTACTAAATTGCTTCAGCAACAACAACGTTCATATTGGCTCTAACAAGGGTCATGTCGCCGGGGAGGCCTAATTCAAATGGTATTCCTGTTAATTTACCATTTATCATGCTAAAACAACTTAGTGTAGGATGTGTCAATCGTCCTTCAGCGCGTGGAAGTATTAGACTAGCTACAAGGGGGCCGTTTTCTGTTATTCTAAAACCGCTACCTTCAAGTGCGGATACCAATCTAGTGTTAAATAAATCACGCTGTGGCGGCGTTTTTATAATCGGTAGAATATCAGGTGCTTGACTAAGTGTAGTGCCTACTTTTTCCATTAGCTCAGGAACTTTCGCTAACAAAATAGGGTACAAACATGGGTCTTCAACATATTTTTCCATAAAGATTGCTAAGGGTGGAATATCGTGCTGCAATCCATCATGAAGCAATGGATAGTCCTCTTTTGAGATTAAATGAAATCCTACTTCCTGATCACCTGGTTTTAATGCGTGTGTACCCGGAAACGGATAATACCCTTCATTAAGATAATGTAGTATCATCGGAATAGGATCTGGGATTTGATCTAACATGTGGATGAATCTACCATTAGGACGGAGAACCTGTTTTACTTGTCCGCATGCTTGTGGTAAATCTTTTAGCACATCAAAAACACCTAAAGCAACTACCGAGTCAAAAGATTCTTGGTCGAATCTTAAGTCGTAAATATTAGCAACCTGAATAGGTGTCGCTGGATCGATTCGTAGTCGATAATCTACTAAAACTTTGCTCCCCTCTGTTTGTACGATTCGACCCTTATACTGAGGGACAAGTTCAAGAAGCCATCCAAGACCACTACCAAGCTCTAAAATTTTATCATCTTCTCTTATGTGTTTATCAAATAGCTTGGTTACTATATCAGCAAATGCTTCTTTCAGTGGTACCCGTATTTTATTTAAAAAATGAACAATTTCGGGATTGTCCCAAAGTTCGCGAATGGCAAACCTATGGAGCCTTTCTCGTTCGTCCATCGACATAATTGGTGAAGTATAATATATTATGGGATAAAAATCAACTATATCTCAAGGTATTTATTGTTTTTTTATATAGCAAAAAGTTGTTTAAAACAGCTATTAAGCTTAACTAATGCTGGTTAACTCAATTTTTGATATAATTTTTTCATGAAAACTCTTGATGAATATCAAAAAGCTGTCAAAAAAATTGCTCAAGAGTTTAATTTTAATTGGACGACATATGTTCAATTTATTCACTTAGTTGAAGAGGTTGCGGAATTTGGAGAAGCTTTAACTGTTTTCAATGGTGATAGAAAGGCAGGCGAAGGGAAGGCGGCATTAGCCGACCACTCAGATATTGAGGAAGAGCTTGGTGATATTTTATTCTCGGTATTAGAATTATCAAATAAACTGAATTTAGATACTTCAATAGTTTTAGAAAAAGCACTTAAGCGTTATGAAGGAAAACTAGAAAAGTTAAGAAAGAAAACTGGTACTCGTTGATTATTTCCGAACTTTTTATTTTTGTGGTTTATCTGGCCAAGGATAAGGCATTAATCTTGAAATTGGGATTTGTTTAATCTTTCCGCCTTCTTCAATAATTACTACAGTATCTATTCCGCTTCTCAAGCTACTTTCATAAATAAGTTGTCTACAGAAGTTATAAATCAATAAAATCTACCTTCAAACCATTTCCTTAATCAATCTAGTAAACATAATGTTACTTAAATGATGAAACACTCGCTGATGATTTCCGAAACTTTTTCTCGGCTTCAAATCGTGCCGTAGCCGGAGTTAGGATATCAGAAAACTCAATTTTTTCTCCAGGTTGGTTGATTATGTTAGAACTTGGCTCAGCAACTTAAATCTTATAGTAATTTGTAAAAGTCATATTATCATATATAATATAGATTATGACTAATAATGAAAATAGAGTACTTTTAGTAAATCCTAGTGTTAATTTACGTAAACCTAGTGCTGCTGAACCATTAACTTTGATTACTTTAGCAGCTCAGTTAGAAAAAGAAGGGTTTGAGCCAGAAATACTAGATGGAGCAGTTGATGATATTACCGGTGATAGATTATTACATCATAAAGTGCTTGCTGTAACAGCAAATACTCCTCAATATCCAGAAGCATTAAGATTATTAAGTCTTTTTAATCAAGTTAATCATCGGTCCGATTTAAAAACTTTAATTGGCGGTCCACATGTAACAGCCTATAGAAAAAAAGCATTAGAAGATGGTTGGACGGGTGTTTGTCTTGGTGAGGGGGACTTGGTTATTGGAGATATGGTTAGAGGGAATAAAACTGGTCTAGTGCAAGCACCAAAAGTTGAGAATCTTGATTCACTTGCTTTTCCAGCGAGACATTTAATTGATTCGAAAAAATATGCGAGAGAAGGAGAAGAAGAGCCGTCAATTTCAATATTAACTATGAGAGGATGTCCATATAGTTGCATTTATTGTGTAAAGGATGTTATGGGGAAAAAGGTTAGGTTTCATTCACCAAAATATATAGCAGCCCAAATTCGTGAAGTTAGAGAAAAATATGGAATAAGACGGATTGTTTTTTATGATGATACTTTTACTCTTTTAGAAAAGAGAACATTAGAACTATGTAAAGAATTAAAAGAGCTTGATATTTCATGGATTTGTAATACTAGAGTAGATGCTGTTAGTGAAGATATTTTAGAGGCAATGAAAGCATCTGGGTGTGAGGCGATAAGTTTTGGCTTAGAGAGTGCTGATGATAAAGTGTTAAAATTTGCTGATAAACAAACAACTAGACATCAGGCTGAGTTAGCTGTTAAGGTGGCTAAAGATGTAGGTTTGAGTACGAGAGTGTTTTTAATGTTTGGATTTTATGAGGATAGTTGGGATTCGGTTGCCGCAAATTTAAAATTTCTTGAAACAGCTCAACCTGATGTTGTCAGACTTTCTTTACTTGTTCCTATGCCCGGCACAGAATTGTATAAAAGAGCTGAAGAATTTGAAATAGATTTGAAAGATGTACCTTTGGAAAGTTATTATTATCTAGGACCTGAGGGACCGCATACATTTGTTAAGAAAACAAGGTATCTTGATGAAAAAAATTTTCATGATGCTTTGACTGCCTTGCAAAAGGGAATTGTAGAGTGGGCAACGAAGAAGAACGCTGGGGTTATTGAGGCAACGAACATTAGGATAAAATGATAAATTATGAGGAGATTTTCTAGCATTTTATCCTAATGTTCGTTGCCACCAAACCCCCAAACACACCCAACAC
>CAZJKY010000062.1:0-3074 GCA_964546915.1 uncultured Gammaproteobacteria bacterium
GTCTGGATTTTCCACAACGCGGGCAATTAAGCGTCTCGTCCATGTTCACAATGTGCTATTGCCGCAAGAAATAATATAAAATGAACGATACGATTAATTGCCCGCATTGTGGAAAATCCATACCATTGACGGAAGCTTTGTCTCATCAAATTCAAGATAAGTACGCTAAATTCTACAAAATTCGTCTTGAGGAGGAAAAAAATAAATTCGCCAAAACCCTACAACCTGAACTGGAGAAGCAGCTAAAAGAAAAGATGGAATTTGAAATGAAAAATAAAAATAACGAATTGGAAGAACTGAGAAAACAAAATAGAAATATGCAAGAACAAATGTTGGAATTGAATAAATTAATACGTCAAATTAAACAGGAAAGTGATAATCGAAGAGTTGAAATGGAAAAAAAATTAACAATTTCTCAAGAAAAAATCCGTGAAGAAGAGAAAAGAAAATCGGACGAAGAATATAAACTAAAAATTTTGGAAAAGGATAAAAAATTATCAGATGCAATGAAAATGGCTGAAGAATATAAAAGAAAATTAGAACAGGGCTCGCAACAACTACAAGGGGAGGTATTAGAATTGGAATTTGAAAATATTCTTCGTCGGGAATTTCCATATGATGAAATAAAAGAAGTTCCCAAAGGAATAAGAGGGGCCGATATTTTGCAGGTTGTAAAAAATAATTATGGTAAAACAATTGGCACTATTGTTTGGGAATCAAAAAGAACTAAATCTTGGAGCGAAGGTTGGATTGCCAAATTAAAAGAAGATCAACGTGCTGTTAAGGCTGATTTAGCAGTTATAGTCACTCAAATTTTACCTAATGGAATAAAAAATTTCTTAAGTAAAAATAAGGTTTGGATAAGTAATTATGATTCAATTATCGGGTTAGCAACAGTATTGAGAGATAGTTTAATCAGGATTGCGGCTGTTAGGCTTTCTGAAGTTGATAAACAGGATAAAAAAACAATTTTATGGAATTATTTAAACGGGATTGAGTTTCAAAACAGAATAGAAGCAATTGGAGATATTTATAATCAAATGCAAGAAGAATTAGAAATAGAAAAACGATGGTTTGTTAAAAAATGGGCAAAACAGGAAAAAAATATTCGTCAAGTAATAGATAATATATCAGGAATGGATGGAGATCTAAAAAGTATCATGGGTAAACAACTATCGGAAATAAATGAATCAAAAAAGTTAGTATCAGGAGAATAAATGAAAAGAAATATAAATACTGACGGTTTGGATAGTTTCTTTTCCTTCGTTTCCAAAACAGTAATAATTATTCCAATTTTTATCTTTGTTTTTTCATTAATGTTTAAATTCGGTCAGTCAAAGTCAAAAAATATTTATTCGGAAATATCACCGACAATATTTATTTCCCCCTCATTATCAGTTACTAATAAAATTCCCATTGATCTGATCGGGCCTTGGGTTTGTCACTATCAGGAAGGTCAAAAGCAATA
The DNA here is from genome assembly GCA_964546915.1 of uncultured Gammaproteobacteria bacterium. Taxonomy (GTDB): domain Bacteria; phylum Patescibacteriota; class Microgenomatia; order UBA1406; family GWC2-37-13; genus GWC2-37-13. The sequence goes on from CAZJKY010000062.1 coordinate 1,469, forward strand.
TGATTTATCTATAAATAATAAAAAAGTTGTTCTGCAGATAAAAGAAAATAATCGATTTAAAAAATACGATCTGTCTCCCTATGTTCCATATGCCGAAGGTCTTCTGAAGACCGACATAACCAATATACAAAACATGATCAATCAGTATTCCGGACAAAAAATCGACGTTAAGAAAGCCCTTGATTCATGTAAAAAAGGAGGATAAAATAATGCCCCGGCTACGACCTACTTTCCCTCTGTCTTTCAACAATAGTATCATCGGCGCTGACTCGTTTCACTTCCTTGTTCGGGATGGAAAAGGGTGGGACCAAGTCGCTCAAGTAACCAGGGCGGTTAATAGTATATAATATAAAAAGATGGAAAACAATAATAAAAAAAGTTCGGTTTTCTATTCTTACTGCCTTAATCCTCAAAGTAAATTTGATAGCCAAGAGGATGGCGAAAAAATATATTTATTACTTCGCAGTCATCCTTTTACTCAAATCGGCTGGGTCCTAAACTCGATTTTTTTGTTTGTTCTAATTCTTGTTTTAAACTTTTTTATCCAAAGTTTTTTTAATTTAGGGCAGATATTTATAATTAATTGTTTTTCCATCGTTTTTATTTTCAGTTACATCTGGTTTAATATTTTAAGCTGGTATTTTAATGTTGGGATTGTTACTAATAAACGAGTGATTGATATTGACCTTCACGCTGTTATATATAAAGAGATTACCAATGCTCAATTAGCCAAAATTGAGGATGTTACGGTCAAAAGCGGCGGTTATCTACAATCGCTTTTTGATTATGGATCGATTTTTATCCAAACTGCCGGTACAGAAGCTAATGTTGAATTTAATAATGTGCCCTATCCAACCGATGCGGTTCAAGTAATTAATAAGTTATTAAGTAAAAAACATGGAGCTTAAAAATTTTTTTACGTTTATAAATAACCAAGGGATAAATAATATTTTTTTCAAGATCATCATGATATTTTTTGCCCTTTTTTATTTTTTTTACGCCTTGGTGATTTCCAAACAAGTTAAGATTATGGATAAAACTCTTCAAGATAAATATAACTGGATTATTTTTCTAATTACCTCATTACAAGTGACGGTTTCATTGATTTTACTGATATTAGCTATATTTCTAATATAAAAAATCCTAAATTATAAATAACAAATCACAAATAAATCATAAATATTTAATAATAAATTCTAAACAGTTTGGTTTTAGTATTTATTATTTAAAGTTTATTTGGAGCTTGGGATTTAGTATTTAGAATTTAAAAATATGTTTAAACAAGACATTGGTTTTTATTTAGGACACGAAAAAACTGATGGTTTTTCCGGTTTTGTCAGCGAAAATAATTTATTTTTAGCCCTGGAAATTGAAGCAGGGATTAGTCCTAATAAAGGCAGGGAGTTGACGGCCTTTATAAAAGAAAAAGTCAGCTCAATCATGATTGAGAATTTACAGCAATTTGACTCTTTTATTTCCGGTTTAATCAAAGAAAAAAATTTGCCAACAGGTTTTTCTCTTTCTGCCGGTTATCTAAAAGAAAATATATTTTATCTAAAAACAGTTGGCCAAGGACGAATTTATATCCGTCGTAAAAATAAACTGG
>CAZJKY010000062.1:3174-4283 GCA_964546915.1 uncultured Gammaproteobacteria bacterium
AAAAACATTTAGTCTAAAAGACTATTACGAGCGTTTTGGTAAACAAAAAATTCTCACTTTTATTACAGTTTTCATTATTTTTTTAATTCTCGTTTGGAGCGTGGTTTTGGGTTATCAAAGACGCTCTCAAATTCAAGCAAAGAATAAAATCAAACTGGTCAAAGAGTTAATCTCCCAAAAACTGTCCTCGGCAGAAGAAGTAGCTTTTTTAAATATGCCCAGTGCTTTGGGTTTAATCGCCGATAGTAAAGGAGAAGTTAATAAACTAAAAAAGGAGTTAGGAGTAAGGAGTAAAGAGTTAGGTGGTTTAGAAAAGATGATTCAGGATACGGAAAACAAAATTCTGAAAAAAGAGGAAAAAAAATACAGCGAATTTTTTGATCTGACGGTTGATGATAAGAATGCAAAAGGTGACAAATTCTATCTTAGCGACGGCCGTCTTCTAGTTAGCGATAAAAATAGAGGAGTTTTGTATGAACTTTCATTGGAGAAAAAATCTTTAGATAAGGAACAATTTAGTGGAGTAAAAAAGTCTTCTCTGATTGCATTGTTTGAGGAAAAGAAATATTTTCATGTTTCTGAAGAAGGCGTTTATCAAATAATTGACGGTAAAGCAAAAAAAGTTATAGATAATGATAAGGATTGGGGAGAAATTATTGATATGACGGTTTATAACGGGAATATCTATCTATTAGATCAGAGTAAAGATGAAGTTTGGAAATATTTGAGAGTAGAAGATGGGTTTGGAAACGGGAGCACTTATTTTAAGTCAGGCCAGGCGATTGATCTTTCGGCGATTAATTCATTGGCGATTGACGGCTCAGTTTATTTAGCCGGCGACTCGGTCATGGTTAAATATACAGCAGGACTACGCGATGAGTTCAAAGTTAACCTACCTGACGATAAGTTTAATCTAAAAAAAATCTTTACTAACAAAGATTTGGAAAAAGTTTATGGCTGGGATAAAGACAAAGGCACGATCTATGTGATGGGAAAAAACGGAGACTATCAAGAACAAATTAATGCAAAGATTTTATCTACGGGTACGGACTTGGTTGTTTATAAAAATTCTATTTATGTTTTGGAAGGGAGTAAGGTTTATAAGATAG
>CAZJKY010000063.1:0-936 GCA_964546915.1 uncultured Gammaproteobacteria bacterium
AAGCCGCTTTCCGATGGCTGTAAAGATCCGTCTTCGCTTCGATGTCCCTCAGGTGCAATGATTATTACCGGAGGTTTTTGAGACTCCATTTCAGAATTAACTAACTTAATAAATTCTTTTGATAAATGAAATGATCTATCTGTTAAAGCTTTTTTGTCTTCTTTTGACAACCTCTCATCCCTTAATCTGTAGGACTGAATAATATGGGGCATCTTATATCTTAACAGTTTACCAACATTTACTACTTTATTATATATAGGTAATTCTCTCGCTTCCTTTTCTAATAAATACGTTTCAGACACCGGCAAGATACAATTTCTTTTCGGCAAATGACGGTGTAATGAATGAAGAATAACTAGCGGATCATCTAAGGCAATGTGATTAAAATAGATTAATAAGGGAAGATGGTTTTGTTGTTCTAAGCTACCTAATATATCTTGATTGTCTTCAACCTCAATGTGATAGCCTAATTTCGGCAAACATTCTAATGCTGCCCGTTCTACGACTCTTTCCTTTAAACTCATGAGGTATTTTATCATAAATTAAGTGGAGAAGTCCGTCTTGACAAGAAAAAGAAGAGGGAGTAAAATTGAGCGATATGAGCCAATCACAATATAAAGAAAAAGAAATTCGTGAATATCTGAAGCGAGAACCATCTGAATTCTCTGGCGGAAATGGAGGAATTGTTTTTGGTCTTTTTGAGCTTATGGAATTTATGAATAAACATTATCAAAGATTATCAGATAGATTAAAAAGTCAGGCTCAACTTCATAGAGGCATAGGTCATTTTGGTCATCGTAGTCATGTTAGCCAACAAGGAGCTCATCTTAAATAGAAAATAATTATAGCCCAATTTCCGTAGCGATTTTTTTCTATTTAAGATGAGCTCCTTGTTGGCTAACATGACTACAAAACAAACCAAACACACCCAACACA
>CAZJKY010000063.1:946-4228 GCA_964546915.1 uncultured Gammaproteobacteria bacterium
TGTGTTGGGTGTGTTTGGTTTGATTTTTTTCATTGATTCAAAACAAATTTCGACGAATTTTTCAATAGATAGATTTAATCCAGCCGGATCAACGCACTTTTTGATATCTTCGCGGCGAGTGCCGGCGGCGAATTTAGGTTCTTTTAAAAGTCTTTTAATAACTGATGATAATTTAACGTCTGCTAATTTTTTACTTGGATAAACTAAAGTTGTTGCAACAATTAAACCAGTTAAGCTATCAGCGCAAAAGATTGACCACTCGGCTTTGTTTTGCGGTTGCCGGCTGGTTAGATCCGGCGCGTGAGCTTTAATGATACTGTGAACCGTCTCGGAAATAGTTAATCCGTATTTAGCTAAAACTTCCAAAGTCTTTTGTGGATGAGTCGGTTTAAATTCTCCGGAATAGTCAATGTCATGAATTAAACCAGCCAATATCCAATCGTCCTTTGGTGGCTCGTTATTGGTGAGTTGGTGGTTGGTGGCAAAATAATCATAAAGCCCACCCATACAGGATTCAAGAGCTAAAGAATGAAAAAAAATATTAGGCTCTAACTGACTTTTAACCGCATCGTAATACTTTTGTCTATCCATATTTAAATAATTAAATTTATAATTTTCCCATGAACATAGATAATTTTTTTTGGTTTGCCTGTTAAATATTTTTTCACCTTCTCATCTTCTAATGCTTTGTTTACAACTATATCTTTTGATATTTCGTGCCTGGACACCCTTAGGGTGGACCTAAGCTTGCCGTTGACTTGGATAGGAATAATTATCTCTTCATCAATAATCTCTCCTTCCACTTTTGGCCAAACTGACAAATGAATTGAAGTTTTTTCTCCAAAAACATTTCTCCAAATTTCCTCAGTTAAAAATGGGGCAAATGGAGCTAATATTTGCAGAAACTTTTTAGCATTTTCTTTAGATAGTCCTTGAGGATTGCTTTCCCAAGCATTCAAAAACTCCATCATCGAAGCAATCGCCGTGTTCATCTTAATATCATTAATGTCCTCGGTAACTTTTTTAATCGTTTTTTTAAGTTTTACTACTAATCGTTCATCTTCGTTTTGATCTTTGATTTTTGATATTTGATATTGTTGATATATCTTCCATGCCCTGTTTAAAAATCTATAAACGCCGGCAATTGTCTGGGTTGACCAAGGCGAAGTACCTTCATATGGCATCATGAAACAAAGATAAAGTCTGGCGGCATCTGTTCCATATTCGGCGACCACATCATCTGGATTAATGATATTGCCTTTTGACTTGCTCATTTTATTGCCGTCCGATCCCAATACAATTCCATGTTGGACTCTTTTTAAGGCAAATTCATCATAGTCCAACATCTTCAAACTATTAAAAAATTTAGTAAAGAAACGGGCGTATAAAGTATGACCCAAAGTATGTTCGGCGCCGCCAAAATAAACATTAACCGGAGTTAATTTTTTTGCCCTGAGCTCGTCGAAGGGTCCTTTTTCAAACTTTGGACTAACATAACGTAAAAAATACCAGGATGAATCAAAAAAAGTGTCCAAGGTTTCGGCGTCTCGTTTAGCATCTTTACTGCAGTGAGGACATTTCACGTTCAACCATTTCTCGTTGGTAGCCAAAGGCGGCTTGCCATGAGGTGTAAAGTCAACTTCATAGGGAAGTTCAACTGGTAGATCTTCATAAGGGACAGGAACAATGCCGCAGTCTGAACAGTGAATCATCGGCACCGGTGTCCCCCAATATCTTTGACGGGAAACTGACCAGTCACGGAGGTGATAAATAGATTTTTTTTCGCCTTGGGGTCGTGCATTTAAACCGGTTTTTATTATGGAAAGATTGAATTTTTGGGCAAAATCACGATCGCGTTCATCTTCAGCTGGGACGGCCATTATTGCTCCAGTACCATAACTAGCCAACACATAATCTGCTACCCACACGGGTATATTTTTTCCGGTAACCGGATTTTTTACATAACTACCGGTAAAAACACCAGTTTTCTCTTTATTTTCTTTTCTTTCCAGTTCGCTCTTTCCTTTTGAACGTTTAACATAGTCTTTAATTTCTTTTAATTTTGTCCCGCCTTTGGCGGGATTGAATTTTGAATTTAGGAGCGAAGCGACGAACGGGTGTTCAGGCGCCAAAACGATAAAACTTGCACCATCAATTGTTTCTGGCCTGGTCGTGAAAACTGTTAAACCTTTACCAAATTCAATAATCATTCCCTGTGATTTACCTATCCAGTTGTTTTGACCGATTCGAACTGAAATCGGCCAATCGACTGCTGGTTTTTCGTTCCAAATTAACTTTTCCGCATAATCAGTGATCTTCAAAAACCATTGTTCAACTTCTTTTTGTACAACTTCTTTGCCACACCGCCAGCACTTGCCGTTTTCAATATTCTCATTGGCTAAGACGGTCTGGTCATTTTCACACCAGTTTGATAAAGTCTTTCCCCGGAAAGTCAAACCTTTTTCATACATCTTCAAAAATATCCATTGATTCCAGCGGTAATATTCCGGCAAGCAAGTAATTGTTACCCGGTTCCAATCAATCATCGTTCCCATTGTCTGGAACTGCTTGGTCATTGTCTTAATATTTTTCATTGTCCAATCTTTAGGATGAATTTTTCTTTTTATGGCGGCATTTTCCGCCGGCAGTCCAAACGCGTCATAACCCATCGGAAAAAAGACATTAAAACCATTCATTCTTTTGAAGCGGGACAAAACATCAGGAGTGACAAAAGTAAACCAGTGACCAATATGAAGATCCCCCGACGTATAAGGCAGTTCAGCTAAAACATAGTAATGGTTTTTAGCAGAATCTGGATTAAAAACATAAAGTTTTTCTTTATTCCATTCCTCCGTCCACTTTTTTTCAAACTCAGCTGGTAAATATTTAGATAACATAGGTAAGTAAGATTTTAACAAAAATCTAAAGGAATTTCTTGACAATATTTCTAACTTTATTTTTTATTTTTTCATCAACAACAACTGCAATAATCCCCAACTGCCAGTGACCGTATAAAACTAAAGAATTTAACGGAGCAAATAATATCGCCGGCAAAGCAAGAAGATCTTCTTCGCCATCAATAACAATCCAGGATTTTTGTTTTTTGTAAAGAGAGAGTTTTATTTTTTGTTGGATAATTTTAGCGGTTTTTAAATTGACAGTGCCGGGGTTGTTTATTAAGGACGGACCTTTATTCGATCCGTCTGTGAAATAAAGGTCCGTCCTTTTTGGAAGCGTTCTTCGGCGAGAACGAAAATCAATGATCTTCACGTCCGGATCAAT
>CAZJKY010000064.1:0-4151 GCA_964546915.1 uncultured Gammaproteobacteria bacterium
GTTTTTTTGACATTGTTTTTATCTTTGATGTTATTGAACACGTGAAGAATCCGGCTAAAATGATACAAGAAGCTTCAAGAGTGTTAAAATCCGGCGGATATCTTTATGTTGAATTTACCCCTTATTATTCAATTACCGGTCATCATCTTTATGATTTTGCCAAATGGCCGATCCATCTTCTGCCTAGAGAAAAGATAAAAAAATCGTTTTTTCCAAAAAAATCAAAAGCTTTATGACCGCCGAATATTATTGGCGGCAGTTTGAATCCCTAAATAAATTAAGGATAAACCAGTTTCAGCAGATGGTAAAAAAATTTAAAAAAATTGAAGAAAGATATTTAATTAAATATCCTGAAAAATTCGAAATTAACATTCCAATCGTTAATTATTTGGGATCATGGAAAGACTATTTTACCATGAGTTTTGAAGGTCTATATCAAAAGGATTTCAAAATCTGATATGAGTAAGACACGTGAGAGGAAGATTGAAATAAATAAATACTATAATAAAAATATGAAAAATAAATATTGGGTTATTCTTATATTAACTCTAATAATACTTATATTTCTCTTTCTTTCTTATAAATACCAAAAGAGAATTCAAAATATTAGTAACCCCATTCAAGGTATTAAATTTACAGGAATAGTCACAGAAACAAATAATGGATGTTGGGCAGATGGAGTATGTAGTATAAAAGTTGATGACAAATGGATTGTTGCAGAAATTGGCGGATTAAGACCTCCAAATTCTAAACCTGAAATTAGAGGAAACTTAATAGGAATTAGTTTCAGTCAAGATACGGATAAATATATAGGTAAAAAAGTGGAAGTTTATGCAAAACAAACGGATAATAACAGCTTCACGATATATGGTAATGAAAAATACTACATTAAGCTTCTTGAATAGAGAAGGATACTTCTTTAATATGGTCAGATTAAAAAAATTCTGCTCGAGAAGCGCAGCTTTAATATAACCAAGTATTTATCCTGAGTTTTATCGAAGGATTTATTCTGAACGAAGTTGAAAGACAAGCGAGAGAAAGATTGAATCAAATAAAATTGTTAACTGTAATTTCAATCAATAAGTACAATACCATTACTCTTTAGAGATTACCAAAGGGATGAGTGGCAAAGATTATTATGCAAATAATAGAAATTAAAAATAACAATATGTCTATTCTCCATCTCATTTTGGAGGAAAACATAAAATAGATAGCTGAAATGATAGGTGGAAAGAAGAGTATCGCAAGAGGCGGCATCACAATGCCACCCACGAAAGGCAGCATGGGAGAATGTTGAATAAAGACCGCAATATATTCTAATCCACCGATGATGCTTAGACCCAAAATAAATCTTCCTGCTACTATAAAGTTTTTAGATTTTTCGTCCATATTTAAACTATACTTTATTTCAATAAATTTCGCTTATTAAAAGTTCAATAATCATTTTATCCGCCAGGTCTACAATTGCTCGCACGATGGTATGGTTATAAAACAAACGTTTGTGCTTATTATTTCAAAAAGTTGTATAAATTAAGTATGGGTATAAACTCTAGAATTGCTAAAATTCCATTCTCTGTTCTTTATATAATCCTCGCAATACTTACTTCATTTAACTGGATCAGGGTCATTTTATTTCAAAATAATTTTGAGGTTTTTCGAACTGAACAACCTTGGGACTATTATTTATCAAGTTTTTTCGCCAACACTTTTGGAATCACTCAACGGCAATACTTTCTCTTTGCTTTTCCTATCATGCTCCTGGGTTTATATGTTATTCCTAAGGTTCTCGATAGACTAATGAGTCTGGATAAAAAATCCAATGTTAAAGGAGATAACCATGTTGCCATAATACTTATCCTCTTTATTGCCCCCGCTACTCTGGGAATGCAGAAATTGTTTACATCAGATTGGAGAGGCTATCTTATTCCAGGAATAATTCTAATTATCCTTTTCAGTGCTTGGTCAAGTATCGATGAGAAAAAGTTTAAATCTAAAAATGACTAAAAACAGTTCTAAAAAGATACTAGCAATTCTATTTACTGTTTTGGTAACTGTTTTTACCCTTCTCCTTTTGGGGATATTCAAACCACAAAGTCCTAGAGAGCCTACCAATGAAGCAAGTAGATTATGTAATGAAATTACCATTCCAGATATTAAATATTCCTGCTTGGCGCTAGTCAACCATCAAGAAAGCTTTTGTAATAATCTTGACTCTGTAGAAAAAAATATATGCCTTGCTGCTGTTAAAGGCGATTCTTCTTATTGTCAAAATCTAACCCAAAATCAACGCGGTAACTGCTACCAAAATCTCGTTGATGCTACCACCAACATTGCCTTTTGTGACGAACTTGATAGTAAGGAGGATATAAGCTCTTGTCATTTACATTTTGTTAATTCAAATTTTTTAGCTTCGAAGAATCAACTTCTTGACATTTCACAATGTGAACAGTTACTACCCGATACTCCAGAAAAACACTTTTGCTTAGCGATGGTGACTCAAGATAAAAGTTATTGTAATGATGCTCAAAATGAGTGCTTTATAATTATAAATAAAGATCCAAGCGATTGTTTGAAATCAGCATCCGAGCTGGATAAATCAGAATGCTTTCATACCCTTGCAATGCTGACAAAAGCTTCCAACCTTTGCAGCAACATTATAGATGAACAAAATAGAGATATATGTTTTCAGGACTATGGAAGAATTAGTGTCGATAAATCAGTGTGCAACAACATCAATAACAAACAAGCCAGAGAGATTTGTTATAAAAATGTAGCCATAAATTTAAACAGTACGAACAAGTAAAAATTATGTATTACTTTAGATTGTTAAGAAACTCTAAAAATCATTGGCTCGAGAATCGTAACACTAATATAACCAAGCAATTATCTCATATTTTCAAGTCTTTTTCAGACTTTGGGCTGGTAGCCCAAATCAGGGAAGAAATAGAAAAAGTTAAATTAGTCGAGGCATATTCCCACAGCCTTACCATCCTCTACTATAGAACGGCATCCGGGCATTAAATCATACTTACTACACTTTCCGACAACTTCCCCTCCTTCTTTTGCATTCTCTGGTGCCAAACAAAGTCCTTCGCAGTCTCCCCATGTCGAACATGGTCTGTTGGCATCCTTCGTTTTATTATTACATCTACATTCTCGACTCATGCCAAAACTTCCCCACTTCCCGCCTTTACTAATACAGTTGTAAATAGCCTCTAGGGGTTCTGGTTTTTTTGCACAAAAAAAGGAAGAAATGGAAAAAGTGTTTAATATTAAAGCCACTATTCCCAATAAACAAACAAAAAGAATTAAAAGAATTATTTTTTTCATGAAACTACTCTAAATTATAGCAAACCTTGGTATATCAAGTGCCAACTGGCTCCCCCGGCGCGACTCGAACGCGCAACCTTATCCTTAACAGGGATTTGCTCTACCAATTGAGCTACAGGGGAAAAGCAATATCAAAAATCAAATATCAAAGTGCAAAGATGAATACGTTCAAAATACCTTTTTATTTTACATCAAAAGACCCTGAAATCCAACTTATAATTTTGTTTTGATTAATCGATTAATCAAAACGGTGTCGAATGAAGACTTTGTCTTAGTTAGTAAAAAAATTAACAAAAATAAAAAAAACGGGTTTTGAACTTCTTGCTTTATAAATCATTTTCTGTTTCAATTAGATTAAGGTTTTCTATGAAAGCAAAAAATTTTATCATTATTAGTCTTGTCATAATTTTTTCTCTACTCGCCTTCAATTCTGTTTTAGCCGAAGATAAAAGCTATTCAGTCGGCATAATTCCAAAACTTCCTAAAAGCGCCAACGATCCGATACTGACCAATGGTCATGTTTACCCAAACTGGGGGCCTCCTTGTCAAAGATATGCTTATTCGGTAATTTATCAAGATAAGCAAGGGAGAAAACCGGAGTATATGAAAATTTACTTCAACGGCCAAATGATTAATATGGATAAAGAAAATCCTAATGATAATGATTATAAAAAAGGGATTAAGTATATCTATAAATATGTTCCTAATAAATTAGGTTCAAATTTTTATTATTTTGAGGCTTCAAACGGTTTAGGAAAAACAAGAGATGCAATCATTGACTCCCCTGACAACGGCCCGGTGCTTTTTGAAAGCGCCTTTGA
>CAZJKY010000065.1:0-4147 GCA_964546915.1 uncultured Gammaproteobacteria bacterium
TGTGTTGGGTGTGTTTGGTTGGTGGTTTGTAAGCCTTTTTTCGTCTCATCCACCAATTTAAGAGTAGGTTCATATATTTTTCAAAATCCTAATCCTCTCTTCAATTGGTGGATGAGTCGAAAAAAGGCTTACAAACCAAGATGAACCTTTTTTCTTAAATGGGTTATCAATAAAAAGATGGGCGGTTGAAGAAGCGGCTCTTCTTAAGGGTTGAGTATTATTGTTCAATTTTTCTAAAGCACGGACTAAGCCTTCAGGATAGCGCGTCAACAGAACTCCAGAAGCGTCAGCCAAATATTCTCTTTTTCTGGAAATCGCCAGTTGAATTAAGGTGGCAATAATCGGGGTTAAAATTAAAGCAATCAAAAACAAAACAAAAAATATTGGGTTGCGATTGCTTCTCTCGTCATTATCAGATCCTCGATTCCACCACATATGTCTGATAATCCAATCAGAGATTAAAGAGAGAGTTCCTACCAGAACAGCCACAATTGAAGCTAAAAGAATGTCATAGTTTTTAACATGGCTCATTTCGTGGGCGACGATGCCTTCGAGCTCGGTCCGATTCATCATCTGTAAAAGTCCTGTTGTAACGCAGACGATCGCGTGTTTGGGATCGCGGCCGGTAGCAAAAGCATTGGGAGACGAATCGTTAATTACATAAAGCTTAGGTTTGGGAAGGCCGGCGGCTAAGGCCAAGTTTTCCGTTACCGTATAAAAATCAAAGAATTTTCTTTTGTCAGCAGGTTGCGCACCAGTTGTTAAAAGAACTAATTTATCGCCGTAAAAATAACTGCCAATAGATGAAGCTAAAGAAATAAAAAATCCCAAGAAAAAATAACCCCAGGGTGAATCAAAGTATTTTCCCAGCAAAAAGAAAAAGGAAGAAAAAATCAAGATAAAAACAAACATGATAAAGAAAGTTTTTACTTTGTTTTCGGATATTTGAGAATAGATGGTCATTTTTTTAGTCAAATTTCACTTTCACACTCTTCTTTGCTTCTTCCTCCGCTTCAAAGAACTCAAAAGCTTTGAAACTAAAAGCATTGGCAATCATGTTTGAAGGAAACATCTGGACTTTTGCATTAAAGTCTAAAACGTTAGAATTATAAAACTGGCGGGAATAAGCGACTTTATCCTCAGTGTCTTCCAGCTGCCTTTGTAGATCTTGAAAGTTGGCGCTAGCTTTTAAATCTGGATAAGCTTCAGCCACGGCAAATAGCGATTTTAATGCACCAGTCAGCATATTATTAGCTTCTGCTTTATCATGAACGGTTTCTGCCTTCATTAACGACGATCTGGCTTTAGTAACATCGTTAAACACCGTTTTCTCATGTTTAGCATAACCTTTGACGGTTTCGATGACGTTAGGAATCAGGTCAGCTCGCCTTTTCAACTGGACGTCAATGCCTGATAAAGCTTCTAGGATTCGGGTTTTCAAAACGACAAATCCATTATAACTGGCAACGAGATAAACGATTAACAAAACTAATATTCCAATAGTAATGAACATAGAATTAATTAGTAATTAATAATTATGAACATTATAACACGATGTCTAATCCAGTTGCATCCTGTAATTTTTTATGATAAAATATAACCAAGATTTTAAACCTGCTTAAATTTGCTTACGTTTCAAAAACTCTAGCATTTTTTTCTAAAATTTTGACGGTCATGAACAACTGATGTTAAAAGGACCAGTCGAAAAGAAAGCAACATTTACACGTACAGTTCTGTGTTTGTAATCAAGAAGAAAAATTTGAGCAGATTTAAGGTCTTATTTTGTGCGGAGCCAAGGGGACTCGAACCCCCAGCCTCTTCCGTGACAGGGAAGCGCTCTGGCCAATTGAGCTATGACTCCAAATACCAATTATATTATCAAATTGAATGATAAATCACAAATAAGATTTGTTATTGAAATAACAAGCTTCATTTAATATAATCTGGGCGTATGATACGCGCGTATAAGAAAAAACCAATAAAAATAAAAAATCTTAATTATCAAAAACTTTTAATTCTGACTGTAAAAGAAAAATACTTTAGTTTATTTCTTGGTCTATTGGTTGTTTTTTTTATTTTAAAAAATATTAATATTAATTTAACTTTTAAACTGCCGACTTTTAAATTTGCTTCTAAAGTGGTTAAAAACAAAGTGATAGTAAAAAAACCTTTAAAAACTTATATTATAGCTAAAGGTGATGATCTCTGGAATATAGCCGAAAAATTTTACGGATCAGGTTTTAATGCTTATGATATCTCGGTTGCTAATAAAATTACTGATGCTTCGCTGATTGAAACTGGCCAAAAAATTATTATTCCTCAAGTGACACCCCGTCAGCCGACGGTTGGCGATATTTCTGCTTTGTCCACCTCCCAGGTGACTTATGTGGAAAATAAATATGTGGTTCAACCGGGAGATTCTTTGTCAATCATTGCTCAAAAAGTTTATGGCGACGTTTTTGCTTGGCCTCGGATAATGAATGCTAATAATCTGGCAACTCCTGATAGTATCGAAGCCGGAATGGTTTTGATAATCCCTCGTTAACTGTAATTATTGTATAATTTACTTATATTTTTTGCGGGATTAGTACAATGGTAGTATGCCACCTTCCCAAGGTGGAGGCACGAGTTCGATTCTCGTATCCTGCTCCCAGCCGGTGTAGCTTTAATGGCAGAGCAGCCCCTTCGTAAGGGGAAGGTTGGGGGTTCAACTCCTCTCACCGGCTCATGGGAAGACTAGAAAAAGTTCAGGAAAAAAAATTGAGAAATAAGATTATTCTATATATTGTTATCCTTTTTCTTGTCTTATATTTTATCTTTACCTCTGGCATTAAACTATTATTAAACTCCTCCAGTTTTATTGCCGGTCTTTTTCCTCAACCGTCAGCTAAACCGTTATCAAAAGCTCAAAATAGTTTTAACTCGATTGATGTCTCTTCGATTCCCCAAGCGACTAACAGCGCAAAATTTATCGTTTCCGGATCGATTTTAAACTTTGATATTTTAGACTTTTATCTCAATGGCAAAAAAGTTAAAGAAGTCGAATCGTCTTCTGATACTTTTAGCGAAGAAATCGGTGATTTGGAAATAGGCAATAATAATGTTTATGTTTTAGCAAAATCAAAAGATAGTAAAATTGAAAAAAATACCATAACTTATAAAGTTTTTTACAAAAATGAAAAACCGAAATTAGAAGTAAGTGAACCGGTTGATAATTTAATAACCAATAATCAAGAAATAAAAGTCAAAGGCAGTACGGATAAGGAAACCTATATTCGCGTCAATGATCTGCCGGTCGTGGTTGATGCTAATGGTGGTTTTGAGACGACGGTTCGTTTAAAAGACGGAGACAATCAGATTGTGATTACAACTCAGGATATTGCCGGAAATATGGAAACAAAGTCTCTTAAAGTCACTTATCAGAAAGATTAGTTAGTAATAAAAATAAGATAAATGGGTGAAGGAGAATATTATCGAACAAGGAAATAATACCTAAAAAAATTACTAAATATTGACTAGTTTTATTTATTTTCCCCAACCTCCCCAATACCACCAAGAACCCCAATAACCCCAAAACTCCGGATGAAACCAAAATCGTTAAAAAACTCGAGCTAAAGGACGCACCTGAATGAAGTGAGTCGCTATTTTTTACATAGCGGATTCGGTTATAACCATAACCTAAAATTGGTTTATTTTTCCATAAACTAAGTCCGGTTTGGTAGTCCTCTTGACGGGAAACAATTGAATAAAATCTTTTCAGATTAACTCCCTCGCCAGCAGGTTTGGGAATAATAAATATTAAAGTTATGAAAAATAATAAAAATAAAATAATTTTTTTGAACTGTTTTTTTTGGATAAATATATAAATTATGATTAATGATAAACCGAGATAAACAGCCCGGGAAAAGCTTAAAGCCACTAATATTAAATAAATTATTTTAATGATCGGTTGGTTAACAGTTAAGAAGAAAAATCCGAAAATCGCGGCGGCAATTGAGGTGTCAAAAAAAACTCCGAAAGTCCGGTATAGATGCGGATCCCAGCCTTGATAGAGAAGATTTCTTAAATCGGGGTAAAGAAAATACTGGATAACGGTTGAGATAATAGTTAAAACAACAATAATGAAAAACCCATATTTAATTGTTTT
>CAZJKY010000066.1:0-4062 GCA_964546915.1 uncultured Gammaproteobacteria bacterium
TTTTAGGAGCGGCATTTTAAGTTTTATAAAAAATTATGGACAAAAAATTTTCAAAACAGTTCGTTCAAGAGCAAAAAAAAAGATTGGAAAAGGAAAGGAGAAAAAATTTTAATCAGATAGAAGAACTTAAAAAAGACGATCCATTTGCCGATCCCGACCATGTATCAGATAATGCGGCGGTTGACACCGATGTGCGCGAACAGGTTGGTCATCATACGATAGAAGCTCAAGTTAAGGATATGCAAAAACGAGTCGGGGAGATTGATAATGCTTTAAAAAAAATCAATAAAAATCAATATGGTTATTGTGAACGCTGCAAAAAACCGATTCCTCAAGCAAGACTAAAGCTTATTCCTGAGGCCTCATTTTGTATTGATTGTGAGAAACATTTGAGGAAATAACATCTGCTATACTCATATTCATGGGTGAAATCTCGACTCCAATCGTCTTTAGTTTTTTTATTTATCTTTTTGTTCCGTTTATCTTTGGAGCGTTGGCGAAAAAGATAAAAATTTCCCCTTTAATCGGCTATATTATTGGCGGACTGGTATTGGGAAATTTCTTTCCTAACTTAATTGATGATCAGGCGATAAAAAACTTTGCTTACTTCGGAATTCTCCTGTTACTTTTTACTTTAGGTTTGGAAATAAACTTTTCTCGAATCTTAAGTTTTAAGAAAATCATTATTACTGCCGGTTTATTACAGATTTCTTTCTCAGTTATATTAATTAGTCTTTTGTCAGGTTTATTTCGATTCAATCTTTTACAATCATTTTTAATTGGAATTGCTTTAGCCTCTTCATCAACGACCCTGGTTGTTAAAATTATTCAAGATCGGGGAGAGGAGCAGTCTTTTATCGGTGAGATTGCTATTGGCATGCTTCTTTTTCAAGATATAGCCTTTATTCCTTTTTTAATCATTTTTACTTCAATAAGCGGGGCCAACATTTCTCCTTTAGCCGTTAGTTTGGATATAGTTATTAGTTTTGCAAAATCTGCCCTAATCATTACCGGGCTTTATTATTTAGGTCTGAAAATTATTCCCTGGGTGTTTAATAAAATTGCCCGGAGTTCTCGCGAGCTTTTAAATTTATTTATTATTATTTTTATTTTTTTTGTTACCAGTCTTTCTCTAGTCTTAAAAGTTCCCACTTTAATCGGCGTTTTTATCGCCGGAATTCTTTTAGCCCAGACTTTAGAGCATTATCATATTTTTTCCGAGGTTAGACCGCTTAGAGATTTATTAGGAGTGATTTTCTTTGTTTATATCGGTTCTAATATAAAGTTGCTGACGGTTGCCGGTTTTCTTCCGCAGATTTTGCTGTTTACGGTTGGAATAATCTTGATAAAAATTTTAGTGACTCTTTTTATCTTTTTGGTTCTCCGTTTTCATTCTAAAACCAGTCTTAGCTTGGCTTTATATCTTTTTCAGGTTGATGAAGATGCTTTCATCTTACTTTCAGCAGCTTTATTTAATAAGGTGATTTCCTATAATACATATTTGTTTGTTATTACTTCGACATTAATTACTCTTATCTTAACTCCGATTATTATTAAAAATAAAAATAAAATTTATACATTAATCAGATCGTTTATAAAAAAATATCTGCCTTTTTTGGAAAAATTTATCGCTTACCGGATTGATAGCAACCAGTCGCCAATTGACACTCTGGAGATAAAAAATCATGTGGTGATTTGCGGTTATGGCAGGATCGGCGGCTATATTGGTCGTTCTTTAATGTTAGCCAATATTCCTTATGTGGCCATAGACTATAATCTTTATCAAGTGGAAAAGGCCAAAAAACAAGGAGTCAACATCATTTATGGCGACCCGACTGATATTGATATTCTTGATTATGCTCAGGTAGATGAGGCTTTAATATTAATCTTGGCCCTTCCGGAAAGATTAGCTCAGGAAACGGTTGTTTTGAACGCCAGAAAACTTAACCGAAACATTTTTATTATCAGCCGGGTTCACCGTCAAGCCGATCAGACAAGAATGAAAGATCTAGGCGCCAATTTAGTGGTTCAACCGGAATTTGAAGCTTCTCTAACGATAATAAAAAAAATTTATCTCTGGCATAAAATGGATAAACAAGATATTATCAACAAAATTAGAAGGCTTAAAATAGAACATGGGATATCATAAAAAAATATCAAATATCAAATATCAAATATCAAAGAGAAGTAGTGTTATTTTTATTTTTCTTCTAATTTGTCTATTTTATTATTTATTCAAGTCTGTTGCTGGTTCGGTGTTTTTGAAGGGGAGAGATAAGATTAATGTGGTTTTTTATGGAGAAAATATTCGTTTTTATTCATTAGACCGGAAAAATATCAACTATTTATTATCTTTCCCTAATTCAGTTAAGGTAATTGTTCCCGGCGGTTATGGTGAATACAAAGTTGGAGCGGTTGATAAATTAGCTAGTTTGGAAAAAAAACCGGAGATTATTAGGAAAACTTTTTCGGCCGTCACTGCAACTTTAGTTGATCTTTATTTTTATCCAAAAAAAACTACTATCTATTATCAGGATAATTCCAATTCAAATGAAATACCAACAATTAAAGAAATATTTCTAACAAATTCTAATGCTAACCTAATTGATCGACTGTTTCTCTTTTATTTTTTTACGACCAGTAATCGAGAAGATTATCAAACAATAGATCTAAAACCATTTGAATTAGGAGATAATAACGCCATTTTTGATTATAATAGCTTTTATAAAAAATTTCAGGGAAGTTTTTTTCAAAAGACCTATAGAAATTATGATATCAATGTTCAAATTGTCTATACAAAAAGCTATAAAACTGCCCTTTTGCTTAGTCAGATGATTGAAGGAGAGGGAATAAGAGTAGTGGATTTGTCCAGTCAAGATGAATTTATTAAAGGTTGTTTATTAATCACCAATAAGAAAATCAGTACGACAAAAACTTATCAGCGATTGGCAGATTTTTTTAAATGCAGTTTAAAAATAGGGGAGACAACGGTATCTGATATAATCCTAGTATTGGGAGACCTGGAGAAAGAATGGGCCATTAATTAAATAACAAATCACAAATAACAAATGACAAATGAATTTTAAATATCAAATAACAAATGTTTTAAACATTGATTATTGATTATTTGTTATTCAATTGTTATTTATCATTTGTTATTTATTATTTTGAATTTCGAATATGCTATTAATGTTTTTGCTAATTCTAATCTTGGCTTTTGTTTTGGCCTTTTTGTCTATGAAGGATTTTGATATTCCTCAAGAGATAAAACGGATGATATCAACTAAGAAGCTAAAAGGCACAATTATTCCTACAAAAAAGAAGACAATCCATTATTCTTCGGACTCATCAGTTTTTTCTTCCTGGTCAAAAGGCAGATAATCTTTTTCTTCGCTGTTTAATTTTTCTGCCAGTTTTTCCAGATCAAGCAGGCTGATTTCTTCGGTATCTTCTTCATTAATTTCTTCTCCAGAAGAACTTTCTAAACGGGAAAGATTGACATCGGAATTTGTTGGAAAAGTAACAAATTTTAACATTCTACCACCTTTTTTTTCTTCTTTAAGGAGGACAACAGTGTTTTTTAAAGAGGTTTCCTTGACATAAACGGAAAAAAGACCGCCGTTTTTTATAAAAATCGCTAATCTTTTGGAGAGGTCATCAGGGAGACAGCCGGCATACTCTTTATCCTCGGTTCTTATTTCTATTCTTCTCTTTTTACTGACTAAAAAAACTCGTTGACCAACTGTTAATTTAGCTAAAACGCTTTTTGGGCCACATTTTACTAAGTTGACCGTCTTGGTTTTTCCTGGAATATCAATAAAAAGTAAAGGATCAACAAAGGAAGTTTTTAAATAGGTTAATTTTTTTGATTCTAAAATTTTTATTTTTTCAAGGTTTTTTTTAATAAAGTTATTATTAGGTTGCAGCTTTAGAGCTTGTAAATAGTATTTTTTTGCTTTTTTTATTTTATTTGTTTGTAGATAGGCAAACCCTAACCTAAGATAAGTTTCGATATTTTTTTTATCGATTTTAATAATGGATTCATTGAAATTAATAGCTTCT
>CAZJKY010000067.1:0-3828 GCA_964546915.1 uncultured Gammaproteobacteria bacterium
TCTCCAGCAGATCTTACAATCTACCTTCACTGTTTACAGGAAGCTCCTCTACCACACTCGACCTTCGGTCGAGAAGCTCCAAATCACAAATTCCAAGTCTTCCAAACAAGTTCAAAATTAAAAATTCCAACGTTTTAAACATTGAAATTTGAAAATTGAATATTATTTGTTTCTTGTAATTTGGTTATTGGAATTTCTTGTCCGAAGGACAAGTATCTCCGTCTTCGGTAGACTTTTTAGCTCCGATCATTTTAGGCGCAAGATCTCCATCCCCCGCCGAGGCGGGGGAATATTCAGGTGAGCTGTTACGCACTCTTTGAAGGATGGCTGCTTCTGAGCCAACCTCCCTGCTGTATTGGAAATCAAACGGCCTTTTCACTTAAAAGTCATTTAGGAACCTTAGACGGGAGTCTGGGTTGTTTCCCTTTCGCCGAAATCCGCTTATCCGGACTCGACTGACTCCCTAGCAATAAATTTTACGTATTAGGAGTTTGGTTGATCCCGATCGCAATTAAGCTTTCGGGACCATCCAGTAGCTCTACCCCGTAAAATGTTAACTAGAGGCTATACCTAAATATATCTCGAGGAGAACCAGCTATCTCTGTGTTCGATTGGCATATTACCCCTAACCACAAGTCCTCCCATGTCATTTCACCGACAACGGGTTCGGACCTCCTCCCTCCTTTCGGAGGGAATCATCCTGCCCATGGTTAGCTCACACAGTTTCGGGTCTTACGTTTACGATAAAAGCGCCCTATTAGGACTCGGTTTCCCTATGTCTTCCCCCAAAAATTTCGGGGTTAAACAAACCGTAAACGTAAACTCGCTGACTCATTCTTCAATAGGCACGACATTATCCCGCCAAAGGCGGGACTCTGTCTGCTTGTTAGCCAATGGTTTCAGTTTCTATTTCACTCCCATTTCTGGGTTCTTTTCACCTTTCCCTCACGGTACTAGTTCACTATCGGTCAGTTTGAGTATTTAGTCTTGGGTCGTGACCGACCCGGATTCCTACAAGGTTTGCCGTGACTCGTAGTACTTGGGAACAGAATAGGGTTATCTTGGATTTAAAATACAAGGCTATCACTTTCTATGGCCGCTTTTTCCAAAGCGTTTTTTTATCCTTAATAAATCCCATATCTTCTGCCCCGCAACGTCCCTGGCTTGCGCCAAGAATTTAGGCTGTGGCGCGTTCGCTCGCCGCTACTAACGCCATCACTATTGTTTTCTTTTCCTTCGGGTACTGAGATGTTTCAGTTCCCCGAGTGCCCTACCTACGCTACGCGTGAAAATCCAAAATCATAAATACCAAGTTCCAAATAAATTTAAAATTTTAAATTTAAAACGTTTAAAAATTATTTGTGATTTGTAATTTTATGCTTTGAATTTTCTTGCGTAACGCAGGTTCTTTCTGTTTTCACAAAAAGGGGTTGCCCCATTCGGAAACCAACGATTAATAATGTCTATTTAAGGACTCATCGTTGTTTTCGCGCTTAAACACGCGTCCTTCTTCGGCTCAAACTGCCAAGGCATCCGCCATTGGCATTAATCTCTCCCATCTTTCTTATCAGTATCAAAAAAAATATTCTTAATGTTGCCTACTTATAACTAACAACCGGATTGTCAAAGTGCGCGTGGACCTATGGGGAGTTGAACCCCAAACCTTCGGAATGCAAATCCGACGCTCTGGCCAATTGAGCTATAGGCCCAATAAGAAATATCAAATATCAAATTTAAAATATCAAAAATAGAAAACAATCAAATTCTCTTTGATCTTTGATTTTTAATATTTGATATTTTTTATGGGGCTGATAGGAGTGCAAGTTGTGCATCCAATAATGCCTTTATGCAAGCTGTATTTTCATTGGTAACTTAAATCATATCAAACTAATTTTTTTTGTCAACGGGTATTTCTCTGTTGACAAACTCTCAAAACCCCTCTATTTTTATCATATGCCACAAAAAAAGGCCATTGTCTGGTTTGAGGAAGTTGGTAAAAATGACGTTGGACTAGTTGGAGGAAAGGGTGCTAATTTAGGCGAAATGGTCAATGCTTCTTTACCAATTCCTTACGGTTTTATCATCACCGCCCAAGCTTACTTTGACTTCATTGAAAAAGCCGGAATAAAAAACAAAATTTTAGCATTACTTTCAAAACTTAATTATGAAAATACTAATGAACTGGCTCAGGCTTCCAAACACATTGGAGAAATTATTATCTCTTCAGAATTACCTAATAATCTTGTTAAGGAAATAGTAAAATTCTATGATAATTTAGAAATCAAGGAAAATAAATATTTTAAAAAAAATAGTTCTTTCTTAAAAACAAGTCTTTCAAAAGTTAAGTCCTTATATCGTGCGCCTTTAGTTGCAATCCGATCGTCCGCCACTGCCGAAGATCTTCCCACCGCATCATTCGCCGGTCAACAGGATAGCTATCTCAATGTTAAAGGTGAAGCTTATTTGCTTAAAAAAGTCAAGGAATGTTATGCTTCTCTTTTTACCCAACGGGCGATTTATTACCGCCATGAGCAAAATTTTGACCATAGTAAAGTCGGCTTAGCTGTAGTTGTTCAGCGGATGGTTGAGTCGGAAAAATCCGGCGTTGCCTTTTCCATCGATCCGGTCACTAATGATAAAAATAAAATTGTTATTGAGGCAATTTTTGGACTCGGCGAGTATATTGTCCAAGGAAAGGTTACCCCAGACCACTATGAAATTGATAAAAGATCGCTCGTCATTACTAAAAAAGAAATAAAAAAACAAAACGTTAAATTTGTTAAATCAAACATTTCTAATAAAGAAGTTAAACTTGGTGCTTTTGGATCAACCCAAAAGTTGACTGAAGAAGAAATAATTAAGATTGCTTTATTAGTCCGCGATATTGAAAATCATTATTATTTTCCCCAGGATATTGAATGGGCTATAGAAAAAAATCGGGTTTATATTATCCAATCCCGACCCGTGACAACGACCAACAAAACCAATACTGCCAATCCGACCAATACTACCAATCCGACCAATTTTCCAATTCTTACCGGTTCTCCTGCCTCACCGGGAATTGGTGTTGGTCCGGTTAAAATCATTATGTCTCCAAAGGAAATTGGCAAGGTTAAACAAGGCGATGTTTTGGTGGCTCCTCAGACTAATCCCGACTATGTTCCGGCCATGAAAAAAGCAGCTGCCATTGTGACGGAAAAAGGAGGACGCACTTCCCACGCTGCCATTGTTTCCCGGGAACTGGGAATTCCGGCTGTCGTCGGAGCAGATCGCGCCACAAAAATTTTAAAAGAAGACATGGTGGTAACAGTTAATGGTCTATCAGGTGAAGTTTTTAAAGGAAAAACAATCTCTGCTCCCACCTCTCAAAAATCCGTAAAAACCCCAAAACTGCATACTGCCACCAAAGTTTATTGTAATTTAGCACAACCAGAAGAAGCTCAACGAGTGGCAAAAATGCATGTTGATGGTATTGGTTTATTAAGAGCGGAATTTATTGTAGCCAACATAGGTATTCATCCGAAACAATTTATTAAACAAAAAAAACAGGAAGTTTTTGTTAATAGTTTATCTAAAGAACTTTTGAAGTTTGTAACTTCTTTTTCACCCCGGCCTGTTATATATAGAGCCACTGATTTTAGAACAAATGAATTCAGAAATTTAATAGGCGGAAAGGAATTCGAACCTCATGAAGAAAATCCGATGCTAGGTTTTAGAGGCGCATACCGATATATATCTAATCCGGATGTCTTTAATCTAGAACTTATGGCAATAAAAAACTCGGCCCGGAGCAGTCCGATGCCAACCACCACCAAACACACCCAACAA
>CAZJKY010000068.1:0-3794 GCA_964546915.1 uncultured Gammaproteobacteria bacterium
AAAAGGGTTACCGTAATATTCACTTGATGATTCCCTTTATTCGTGTTCCATGGGAATTAATAAAAATAAAAACAATTATTGAAAAATCAGGCTTATTTAACTATTCAGATTTTAAACTTTGGATTATGGTTGAAGTTCCAGCAACAGCATTAAATTTAGAAGAATTTATTAAAATAGGAATTGATGGAGTATCGATTGGTACTAATGATCTAACTATGATGTTACTTGGCGTTGATCGTGATAATGAAGAAGTTGCACCTATTTATGACGAGCGAACACCTGTAGTATTAAACATATTGGAATATATTGTAAAAACCTGCCAAAAATATGGAATTACTTCTTCTATTTGTGGGCAGGCTCCGTCAGACTATCCAGAAATAGCCGAAAGACTCGTCCGGGCCGGCATTACAAGTCTTTCTGTAACTCCGGACGTTATAGAACGAACCAGACAGATAGTTTTTGATGTTGAGAAAAAGATCTTCAAAGAAAAAAAGTGATAGAATATATTTATGGCCGTAATAAAAAAAATCATTGCTAATGAAATTATTAATTCTTTAGGTTATCCGACCCTTCAAGGCAAACTATTTTTAGATGATGACCGTTTTGTCATCTCAAACATTTCTTCTCTTGATCCGGAAATTAATTTACCGGTTAAGGAACTACGTGACGGTGATAAAAGCCGTTACAACGGCCTTGGTGTCAAAAAAGCCGTTTCTTATGTTAATGATCTTTTAAGTCCAAAGTTAGCTGGTGTTTCGCCATTAAAACAAGCAGAGATTGACAGTTGGTTATTAAAAGCTGATGACAGCAAAGATAAAAGCCGACTAGGCGTTAACACGATTTCTCTTATTTCCAAATTAGTCGCCAATGCCGGCGCTTTGATTTCCAATCAACATCTCTATCAATATCTTAATGCCAAATTTATACAAACTTCTTATCTAACTCTTGATTTAAAAAAACTACCAATTCCGCTTTTTACTTTGTTAATCGGCGCTAAAGGCGGCCAGACTGATCTGGATTTTAAAGAGTTTTTAATCTTTCCTTCTTCAGCCTTTCCTTATCATCAGTCCTACCAAATCAGTGTTGACCTATATCATAATCTACGGAAACTTTTTAAGATGAAATTTTTCACCAATCTTGATGTCCTTGATGCGATCAAACAGTCAATTGAGTCAATGAATCTTCATTTTGGCCAAGATATCTTTGTCAGTATTAACTTTCAAGCCGGGTTATATTTTAATCAGCGGCGTTATTCCATCAAAGATAAGGAACAACCACTGTCGAGCGAAGACTATATTAAATTTATTAAAGAAATAATTAAAAAGTATCTGCTTTTGGTGATTATAGATCCATTGGAGGAAAATGACTGGCTGGCTCATAAGGATTTTTCTAAAGATATTAAAACCGATTTTTATCTGGCCAGTGAAAAAAGTAATTTATTTAAGCAGGTTTCAACGGCCGTCTTAAAACTTAATGAAATTGGGACAGTCAGCGATTTTTTTAACCAAATCGTTAATTTAAAAACTAATAATATAAGTTATATTATCTCCTCAGGCCATGCTGAAACTAATGACGATTTTGTGGCTGATTTAAGCGTTGCATTGCAAGCGGACTTTATTAAATTTGGTCCTCCGGTCCACTCAGAGAACGTCACCAAGTATAATAGGTTGCTGGATATTGAGAAAGAACTAAAGTTAAGTTAAAACAAGAAATTATAAATATTAAATTCCAAGTTCCAAATAAATTTTAAATACTAAATATTAAATTATTTAGAATTTATTATTTTATATTTATGGTTTATTTGTTATTTGTAATTTAAGATTTATTATTTAAAGCATGATAGGTAAATTAAAAGGCAAATTAGTCGAAGTCGATAAAAACATCGGCCTAATCGAGACTTCTGGTGGCGTCTTTTATCAGGTCTTTCTTCCTCCCAGTCTACTTTCTACCTTCCATCTTCCACCCCTATCTTCTACTATCCATGATCTACCGTCTATTGAAATCTACACTTACCTCCAAGTTAGAGAGGATGCTCTAATTCTTTTCGGCTTTGAGACAAAAAAGCAGCATGATTTCTTTAAGCTGCTTTTGACTGTTTCCGGAGTCGGGCCAAAAACGGCTTTTTCAGTCATTTCTTTTATCAAATTAGACCAATTAGTCCAATATGTCCAATCAAATGACGTTAACGCCTTTACTGAGGTGCCCGGCCTCGGCCGAAAAACCGCCATGAAGATCATTCTGGAATTATCTTCGAAGTTAAAAAGCGACTTTGATATAAGTAAGATGATTCTTTCAGATGAAGATAAAACTGTCATTGGAGCTTTAGTTTCTCTGGGCTACAAATCCT
Organism: uncultured Gammaproteobacteria bacterium; assembly: GCA_964546915.1. GTDB lineage: Bacteria > Patescibacteriota > Microgenomatia > UBA1406 > GWC2-37-13 > GWC2-37-13. The sequence continues at coordinate 2,348 of CAZJKY010000068.1, forward strand.
TTGAGGCTAAAAAACTTTTGTCAAAACTTCCAAAGAATTTAACGGTTGAGGAAAAAATTAAAGAAGCGCTTAAAACAAAAAAGTAATTATTTTGGATAATTTGGTTTTCCTGTATGTTTTGATGGTAAACCATTATTATGATCTTCTCTAATTTCTTTAGACCATTCTATTAGCGATTTATGTCCAGCACGTTTACCAACAGGTATATGTGTTATTATAAACCTCCAGATTTCCCTCATTGACTCAAGATTTCTTCGATCTACCGGTAGTGATTCTTGATAACGCATATTTTAATATTATACTATAGGTACTTTTAATTTTCAACAGTTTTTTATAGGTTTATAACTGTTATAATAATTATAATGATTATTAATCATAAACGTGAAGAAAATCTCCGTCCCAGACTGCTCAAAGACTACATCGGTCAGGAAAATATCGTTAAGACGTTAAAACTTTTCATCGATGCTGTCAACAAACGGGGTAAGCCGTCCGAACACATTCTTTTTTACGGCCCGCCGGGGATTGGCAAAACTACTTTAGCTTATATCGTCGCTAACGAACTTAAAGGCGAAATTAAAGTTACTTCTGGAGCGACGATCACTAAGACCGGTGATCTGGCTGCGATTTTGACTAATTTGAAAGACAACGACGTTTTGTTTATCGATGAAATTCATCGCTTGCCCAAGCCTGTTGAGGAGATGCTTTACCCGGTCATGGAAGAGTATTCGCTTGACATAATTATTGGTCAAGGACCATCGGCGCGAACTGTGCGTCTGCCGGTTCCAAGAATAACCATCATTGGTGCGACGACAAAACTGGCGCTTTTATCAGCTCCTCTTCGCGATCGATTTGGACTACTATTACGGCTAGATTATTACCATAAAGCAGAAATCGAAAAAATCATAATCCGTTCCTCAAAGATCTTGAAAATTCCGCTGACGACGGAAGCGGCTCACGAAATCGCTCTTCGGGCTCGTAAGACTCCCCGTATAGCAAATAGGATTTTAAAGCGAGCCCGCGATGTTTTTGAAGTCGATAAACACAAAGAGATTGATAAAAAATTGCTCGATAAACTCTTTTCTCTCCTTGAGATTGATGAAATAGGATTAACTGATATTGATAAGCAGTATCTGGAAATATTAGGAAGAAAATTTAACAATACGCCAATCGGTGTTGAAACAATCGCCTCCTCTATTTCTGAGGATAAAAGAACCGTCGAAGAGTTCATCGAACCCTATTTACTACGGTTAGGTTTTATAAAAAAAACCTCAAAAGGAAGACTTCTGACCCAAAAAGCCCTGACTCACTTAAAGATTAATAAATTCGAACAAAATAAACTACTTTGATATTTCTTTTAGTCTATAAACCCCAATATCCCTAATAACCCTAAAAAAAATTTGCTGAATAGTTTATAATAGAAAAAAAAAAACCAAACACACCCAACACA
>CAZJKY010000069.1:0-3784 GCA_964546915.1 uncultured Gammaproteobacteria bacterium
CATTTGGAGAAGGTGATAAGAATGGTTGAGGAGGATAAATACTGCTTGGATATTATTCAACAGACTCAGGCAGTTGAGATGGCTTTGAAAAAAGTTGACGAATTGATTTTGGAGAACCACTTAAAAACCTGCGTCAGAGAGTCGATTGTTTCTGGTAAAGGGGTGGATGAAAAGGTGGCGGAGGTGATAGAAGTGTTTAAACGAAAATAAAATTATTACATTGTTTCATTGCTAAATTGTTAACGGGTTAACGAGTTAACGTGTTAAAAAAACCATGAATTCAAAAGGAATAATAATTGGAGTAATTATTTTCTCAATCGTTGTTATTGGCGGTTCGTATTTTATGTTAATGGGTGGACAAAAGCCGCAACCGCAAATCGCGTCTTATTCAACTACAGATAAAGAAAAGCCAAGGGTGGAAGCTAAAACGACTTTTGCTGATTTGGGGAAGATGAAGGTTTCCGATGATAAATCAGCTAATTTTAAAATAAAAAATATCGGTCAAAAACCTTTGCAACTAAGCAATATTTCCTCAAGTTGTAACTGCGCTTTTGCTCAGGTTGTAATTAATGGCAAGGAATCCGATATTTTTGGGATGCATAATATTTCAGATTTTGCCGGAGAAGTACTGCCGGGGAAAGAAGCGATCATTAAAGTAACTTACAGACCCTCCATTATGCCGGTTTATGGAGTGGTGGAGAGGGAAGTTTATGTGACAACCAATGATCCGGATAATCAGAAATTAATATTTAAGGTTAAAGCGACTGTCAAATAAAAGCTTGACACCGTATTTATTGGACTCGGTAAGGTAATTTTATCACTCAAAAGGTGAAAAAATTACGCTTGCCTCGTCTGCTAAAAGCGAAGATATCTCCCGCTCAGCGGGACGATATCGAGCTTTTTTTCTTTTAGAAATTAAAAATTTATGAATAGCAACTTTTTCTTCGGAATTTCTTTAACGGCTTCATTTTTAGCCGGAGTCTTAGCTTTGTTTGCTCCCTGTTGTATTACGTTTTTATTTCCTTCTTATCTGGGAACGATTTTCAAAAGCGGAACAAAAGTAATGCTTTATACCTTGGTATTTGCACTGGGTTTATCGATAATCTTAATTCCGGTTGCTTTGGGATTCAGATTTTTTATCTTCTTTTTTGACAGTTGGCATAAACAAATTTATTATTTTGGAGGATTGTTTTTGATTTTTATGGGAATAATGACGATTAAACCAATCTTTCATTTTCCCCAGCTTTTTAAGCAAAAAAGTAATTTGAGAAAAGACGTTAATATTGTTTCTGTTTTTAGTCTAGGGGTAATGTCAGGGCTTTCTTCTTCCTGTTGTGCGCCGGTTTTGTTTGCGGCCGTCACTCTGACCAGTTTATCACCGACTTTATTTCAGGCCTTAACTGTCTCTTTAGCTTATATATTGGGGATAGTTTTCCCGCTTTTTATTCTGTCTCTTTTTTACAATAAACTAACCAATAAAATTTCCGGTTCTAATCGGGAAAAAATCTACAAAATCTTTCAGGCTTTAGGAGCAGGAATTTTTATCATCTCCGGAGTTTTGATTATTATTTTTAATTATTACAATAAGATCCAGATGTATCAGATGGAAGCTTATACTAAGCCTTTACGGCTGATGGTTTTTAATATCTCCAAATATTTTCAAAATCCGATCATCGATTTATTAATTTTCAGTTTTATTATTTTTATTTTTTATAAATTAATTAAAAAAAAATGAAAAGAACAAAAAAACCAGCCAAAAATCTTTGGCTTATTGTTTTGGGATTGAGTTTGGGGTTAAATATTTTAGCTTTAGCCTATGTGTTAAAGCCGCAGGTTAATAAATTAATCTCAAAAAGCAAAGAAACCGCCGCGAAAAAAGAAACGGCAAATTTATTTGACGAAATTAATCCTGAAAAAGGCTTTGAGATTAATGCGAAATATGACGATTTAGGGCCTAAAATGATTGCTTCTGGAGTAATTGATCTGGAAAAGTTTAAACAAACATATGAAAAGAGCGCTCAGCCGTTAACTAAAGAGCAGTTGGAAATTTTGACTAAAGGATCAGATAAAAAAATCAAGATTGACAGGGACAATTCTTATTTCTTGCTCAACTTTTTTTGGGCAGCCGGACTAACCAACAAATCAAAAGCACTAACAGAAGGAGACATTGTCAAATACGGGGAGGGACAGGTTGGTAATTTTGCCTCAACTGGTGGCTGGTCGCTTTCCAAAACCCAACCGATGGACTATTATGCTAAAAGTGAATTAATTCCAATGACAGTAGAACAGGAAAGTTTGGTCGAGAAAGTGGCCTCAAATATTTACAGGCCTTGTTGCAATAACTCAACTGCTTTTCCGGACTGTAATCACGGCATGGCATTACTGGCAGTGTTACAGTTAATGGCGGGAAATAATGCTACGGAAAAACAGATGTTTGAAGCAGCTAAATACTTTAACGCATTTTGGTTCCCTAGCAACTATTATGATTTGGCATTATACTTTAAAAATAAGGAAGGGAAAAAATTTAGCCAGGTTAAAGCCCAGATGATTTTAAGTAAGGAATTTTCTTCTTCCTCAGGTTGGCAAGCGGCTAAACAGTGGTTAATCAGTAAAGGAATAGTCGAACAGCCGCCGAAAACCGGAGGAGGATGCGGGGTTTAATATGGATAAAATAATTGTTGCTGTTTCTGGCATCTTAGGCATAATATTTACTTATTGGTTCTTCTTTATGAAAAAAATCAATACAGTTCAAGCGGAAGGGACGGTTGACATTTTGGTTGATGGCGGTTATAAACCGGAACGGATTTCTATTCCATATGGAAAAACTACAAAGTTAATTTTTTACAGGAAAGACAGTAATAGTTGTTTAGAAGAGGTAGTTTTAGCCGATTTTAAAGTCAGAAAATTTTTACCTCTCAACGAGAAAACACAAATAGAAATCACTCCTGATAAAAAAGGTGAGTTTGATTTTTCCTGCGGAATGGGGATGTATCATGGGAAGATAATTGTTAAATAGTTATTTGGTTAACGAGTTAACGAGTTAACGTGTTAACGGGTTATTTATGGGAACAAAACAAACTTTTGCCATAAAGGGAATGCACTGTGCCTCATGTGTTTATACAAGTGAAAAAGCCTTAAAGTCTATTCCGGGTGTTAAAGAAGCGGTTGTTAATTTAACGACGGGGAAAGCAACCCTGACTTTGGATACTCCGATCGAAAAAAATAAAATTATTGATGCGGTGGCATCGGTTGGTTATCAAGTAATCTTGGACGAAAAAACCCCACTTCGTCCCGACGATCGGGACTACGTTGAGGGTAAATCACTGGATGAGAAGATCAAAGAAGAAAAGGCAAAAGAACCAAAAGATCTTAAAATTAAAGTTATTGTGAGTTTATTTTTAGGAGGGTTAATTGTTTGGGGAAGTTTTCCCGGAATTATGGATTTTGCTCCAGAAATTTTTAAAAATTTCTATTTTCAGTTTGTTTTAGCGTCAATTATCCAGTTTTGGGCGGGACAAGATTTATATCGAGCTGCAATATCGTCACTTCGTCATCGGATTGCCAACATGGACACCCTGGTTGTGATTGGGACAACGGTCGCCTTTTTATATTCAATATTTGTGACATTTTTTCCGAAATTTTTTATGGATTTGAAGATTGAAGCGATGCCGTATTTTGATGTCTCAACCGTTATTATTGGTTTGATTTTGTTGGGCCGGTTTTTGGAAGCTCAAGCCAAAGCCGGAACGGGAGAAGCGATTAAGAAATTGATAGGACTGCAGGC
>CAZJKY010000070.1:0-635 GCA_964546915.1 uncultured Gammaproteobacteria bacterium
TGTGTTGGGTGTGTTTGGGTTTTTTGTTAATTTGGCAATCCATACTTGCCAAATTAACAATAGTAGTTACCTGATCACCTTTAAAAAAATTAACCATCTTGGTTTTTTCGGCAAGAGAGATAGATGGCAAAGGTCCAAAATAAACGTTTTTCGCCTTTTTTAATTGGTCATTAAGAATAAATTGGCCGTAAAGATGAGAGGGTGTTTCATAATTAATAATGGTTCTTTCACCTTTTTCGGTCAAAAGAATTGAGGAAATTTTATAATAATTATCTTCAAACTGGCAAAATTCTGAAGAAATCTTTTTATTTTCTAATTTTTTTAAAATTACTTCTTTGAAAGAATTATTACCAATTTTAGCAAAAACCGTTACTTTATAACCATATTTAGTAAGACCGGCAGCCACATTAACTGCTCCTCCACCAACATCTTCATAAAAATTATCAGTAAAATATTTGCCGCCAATCGCCAATTGAAACCGATCATTATTTTGTGTCAAGGATTTTCCTTTAAAATAAAGATCGATACAGATATTGCCGATGGAAATTAGATCGTACATAAATTAATAATATCAAATTTAGTAGAATATTATTATGCTTACGATTATTTGTGGTGAGGATTCGATTTCCTCTAGA
>CAZJKY010000070.1:645-3769 GCA_964546915.1 uncultured Gammaproteobacteria bacterium
AAATTATAACATACTATATTAATTAGTCTTACCTATTACGTATTTGTTACAATAATGTAATGCTAACAATTATTTGCGGAGAGGATTCGATTGCGTCCCGGAATTATTTTTTGGAGCAACAGAAAATATTTACGGAAAAGAACTTTGAGATTGTCAATCTCGATGCAAAATTAGTTTTGGAATTAGATGATAGTCAAGCTTCTAGCTCTTCATTATTCTCTCAAAAGAGAGTTTACTTTACTACAAGTTTAAACAAGAAAATTTTAAAAAAATTAAATTTTAAATCCGAAAAAAAGATCAAAGATATAATTAATTCCACAGTAATCCAACTTTTTGATTGGGAAGAGGAAACCAGCAGTCGGGATTTAAAATCAATCAAAGGAATAGTCATTAAGGAGTTAAAACCCAGTCAAACAATTTTCAAACTGCTTGATGCTTGTTATCCAGGAAATTTAAAACAGTTTATTTTTATTTTGAAAACAATTTCCGAGTCGACTGAAGATATTTTCATTTTTATTATGTTAGCCCGTCATATGAGAAATATTTTAATTACAAAACAAGGAGAAAGATTGCCGAAGCTAATGTCTTGGCAAATCGCTAAATTATCTCACCAAGCAAAATATTGGTCGACTGATAATCTAATTAATTTTTATCAGGGTTTACATCGGATTGATGTTAATGCAAAAACAAGTAACAGTCCTTATTCTGTTAAAAAATCCCTTGATATATTAGCTTGCTATTATTTATAATAAATTTCAATTATGAAACAAATTCCCGATCATGTTTTCAGAGGTTATGACTTACGAGGCGTAGTAGGTAGCGAATTAGATGAGGAAAACGTTTTATTGCTGGCTAAAGGCTATGCCACCTGGCTTTTACAAAGAAGAGTTTATGACTGTGTGGTTGGTTTTGACTCAAGAGAATCCAGTCCAAAATTTCGAGATTTAATGGTTAAAGGATTAACCGAATCTGGAATTACAGTTTACGATATTGGTATTACTCTTTCCCAAATTTGTTACTTTGCCCAATATTATTTTAGAACTCGCGGTATGGTGATGATAACTGCTTCTCATAATCCCAAAGAATATAATGGATTTAAGTTTGGGACAGGATATTCTGAGACAATGATTAGCGAGGAAATTATTGAATTTCGAGATTTGGTTAAATCAGGAAAATTTATTTCGTTAGAAGAAATAGGCAAACATATTAAATTTGATGTTTTTCCTGAATATCAAAAAGATTTGTTACGAAGAATCGGAAAAATAAAAAAGTTTAAAATTGTTATCGACTCATGCGCAGCAACTACAGGACTTTTTTTACCAAAAATTTTAAGATCTGTTGGTTGTGAAGTGATTGAGCAAAATACTACGCCTGATCCAAGTTTTCCGGTTGGTGTGGCAGACCCAACGGAAAAAGAAGTTCAGGAAAGATTAGCTCATCGGGTTGTTCAAGAAAAAGCTGATCTGGGATTTTCTTACGATACTGATGGTGACAGAATTGGCGTGGTTGATAATGAAGGAAATCTAATTTGGAACGATACACTCGTTTCCATTTTTTCAAAAGATATTTTGGATTTTGCCCCGCACTCAAAAATTATTTTTAACGTTTTATGTTCCAAGCAGGTCGATGAAGTGATTAAACAAAATAATGGACAAGCCATCATGTGGAAGACGGGGCACTCGTTTATTAAAGCCAAAGTTCGTGAAGAAAGAGCCATATTTGGTGGTGAACTTTCCGGTCATTTTTTCTTTGTTGATAATTTTTACGGGCATGACGACGGGGCAATTGCATCATTGAGGTTATTAGCTTATTTAACTCGGGTTAATTTATCTTTGAAAGAAGTTATTTCCAAACTGCCTCATTATTTTTCCAGTCCTGAAATCAAAGTCGGTTGTCCAGATAATATTAAATTTGCAGTGGTTAGTGAAAAAATTGGTGGAGAGATCAAAAAGCTTTATCCAAAAGCCAACTATGTAGAAATTGACGGAGTGAGGATGGATACGGATAGCGAGATGATGATTGTCCGGGCTTCGCAAAACGGACCCTATTTGACTATTAAATTTGAAGGTAAGACTCAAGAAAAATATAATTTATTGAAAAATCAAGTTAGTAAAATTTTACACGGTTTAAAAGAAGTTAACTTCAAGTCAGGAGTCAATGTGGACTCTCTTAAATAAGGTCCGTCCTTAAAAGGACGGACCTTGTATAAACCTTGCTAAAATAGTCCAAATTTAATATAATTACCCTACTTTATGCCAGATGAAGAAGTTCAGAAAAACGAAAACCAAAAGATTGTTCTTTCCCAATTTACCCAAGCCCTTATTGATGCAATAAAATCCGTTAAACCCAAAGTAAAGCCCGACGATATTTCTGCTTTGTCAGTCTCCCAGACCGTCTCTTTTTTTGCTTTAGTTTATGAAAAGATGAGAAACGCCGTCGAGTTTCGCGAAGACCATCTTATTTTACGAGCCGCGATTGAACGAATTTTAAAAAGACGTTTTTCTTTAAATCCAGATGGCCGGGGCGAAGCGGAAAATCTTCTTCGTGAACTGCTTTGGGCCCGGTATTTTGATAATGGTGTTTTGGGGGCCGAGGATACGGTGATAATTCAAGTTCTGATTAATAAGTATCTTTTGCTTCGGCGCCAAATGGTCGTTGGCCGCGATAGTGAACTACGACTATATTTAGATCAATTCTTATTTGATATTTTGACCTGCGAAATTGAGGAAACTTTAAAACCTGAGTCAGCTCAAATTCAGTCCAACTTGACTTTTTTTATCTATCAAGTCTTGAGAAAGAAAATCAAAATCCAGGGTTTAAAAGAGGACCAAAAGGATACTTTCTTTCTAGTGGCCATTGAAAAGGTCTTTGGCAAAAGCGATCGTTCCTATTTGCGCTATCATCTGTTTACCACTTTTTATAAAACCTTAGCCGGTTATTCAGAAAGAGAACTTCAGACTTTAATGACGAAATTGCCGGCGGTTTTCAAAAAAATTGATGATATGGTTGCCAATCCTTATGTTGACAACTTGATTAAATTTACCCGTAAACAACTGCCGCCATTTTTAATTTTATTTTCTTTAATAAAAAATAAAGCCAAACAACACCAACCACACCCAACACA
>CAZJKY010000071.1:0-3700 GCA_964546915.1 uncultured Gammaproteobacteria bacterium
AATACTAAACTGTTTAGAATTTATTATTTAGTATTTATGATTTATTTGTGATTTGAGATTTATAATTTAGGATTTATCTTAATTATAGCAAAAAGTCCTTGTTTCTTAAAAACAGATGATATTTGCGGGCAAAACCCTAAACCGTCCCGATTAATTTGGGACTGGTTTATGGGTTAATAACCGATAAATTAAAAATAGGGCTGATAGTCCTAAAAGAACAATAAAGACTTTGATTATTAAAGTATAGATAAAAGGAATGACATTAATCGTTTGTTCTAAAAGTTGTTTTTGTAAAACATTAATTATTAGTATTCCTTGAACTCTTTTATTTTTTTCTTGAGAAGAATAATTAAAAACAATCGATTTTTTTTCTAAGGGAGCTAAAACCGGAATGATAAATTTTCCTTTTGCAATAGCGATATTTTTTGTTTTTACTTCAACCGGAATCTGCCAAAGATAACTGTTTCCATTATTCTTAACAATGAATTTTCCTTGATAAGTCTTTTCATCGGAAATTGTCGTTGGAAAATTAATCCCTTCAATAATAATTTCCTTTTTTTCCACCGGATCAGTAATAACTGGTTTAATGGAAACATCGCGGGAGTTTTCAATTTTATACATACCGGCCGGCAACGGATAATCCGGATTTTTTCCATGAATGGCAAAAACAATATGATTAAGATCTAACGAAGAAAAATAGTCAATCCCTGAAGTATTCTCCCAGGTCGGATCAACTGCAATCCAATTTTCCGTTTTTAAATCATAGTACTCCGGCCAAGCATGCAAAATATCAGACGATAAAGATAATGGTTGCAGTCTCGGATCTAAAGAAAAACCATAACCTTGTATTTCTCGACTATAAATCCCTTTTTCTCTGGCTATAGCGACGAAAAGGTCGGTAAACTCCAAGCAAACCGCCTGATCCGGATGAGACAAAACAAAGTCTGCTCCCAAACGTTTATTTTGCGAGTTGATTTTACTGTAGTTATATTTAAGATTATTGGTGATAAAGTCATAGATTTCTTTTGGGTTATTAATGTTTTTAATTGAATCAACTTGGCTTATCTGCCAGTATTTTTTTGCGGTGAGAAGATAGTTTTTCTGTTGATTAATGGCCGTTCGAAACTGCGGCATCACCTCATCCCTAGTTTTCGAATAAATTTCAATCAGACTTTTATAAGTGACTATTTTTGTTTCCAAAGGTTTAAGGAAATATTTTCCCAGATAGTTACTGTCTTCGTCGAGTCGGACCGATTCCGGCCCAGGGCTGATTGATTGCAGAAAAATTTTTTGATTGACCGTCTCCGGCGGAAAAGCAATCTCAGTGAAGATCGGATATATTTGATCATTTTTCAGATGATAAGTTAACTCTGTTTGATAAACTTGACTGTCACCAAAAACCGCATAAATAGTTTTTGTCTTTGGATTATTCCAGATTATTTTGTTTCCGGAAACCGAGTCGGGTTTTGGTTTGGCGATGGAAATTTTTTTACTGTTTGCCTCCGGCAGATTGACCGTCACTTGATAAGATTCATCTTGAGTATTTTCAATCACCGGCAAAACCACTTCCCAAACCTTACCATTAACTTTAAATAGATTGGCTTGATTAAAATTTAAAGAGAAAGTGTTGACTGAATCTTTACCAATAACCGGATTAGAAAACTCCAGTTCTACTTTAGTTTTTGTCTCATCAACGGTTGTTTTTGGCGTAATAAATCCATTATCATCAGAAGCTTTAAGATTATTGATGGAAAAAGTATTGGGAAAACTGATGGCAAATTTATTAACATAGACATCACTTCTTAAATTAGTGATTCTTATCCTAAAATCAACTTGAGAACTTAAGTTATCTTGCGATTGAGAAAGATGATATTCCACTTGATAGTCGGTCTTGAAGTCAGCGGCAGAAATATTAGAAGGTAGAAGATAGAATGTAGAATATAGAATCAAAAAGACAAGAATTGTTTTAAATATTTTTTTCCACATAACTGCTAACCCTTAACTTATAACTTTTCTCAAGTATTCTCCCGTATACGATCCCTTTTCTTTAAGAATACCACTTATCTCTCCTTGATAATAAATGAGGATTTTAATTTGAATATAAGCAGTAAATAATTTTACACCAGTTTACGTCAATTTAACAGTTATAATATTAAAATGGATATTTTGAAATTTCTGATTGATTTTATTATTAATATTGATGTTCATTTAGGACAGATTATCTCTACCTACGGAATTATAACCTACGCTATTTTATTTCTTATTATCTTTATGGAAACGGGGTTAGTTTTTACCCCCTTTTTACCCGGCGACTCACTTCTTTTTGCCGCCGGAGCGTTTGCGGCCTTAAATTCTTTAAATATTTGGTTATTGTTTTTTCTTTTAACTGTTGCTGCAATTCTTGGAGATACGGCTAATTATTGGATAGGATATTTTTTTGGTAAAAAAATCGTTGCTCACCCAAAAATTCCTATAGATGAAAGTCATATAAAAGAAACTCAAAAATTCTTTCATAAACATGGAGGTAAAACCATAATATTGGCCCGTTTCATGCCGTTTATCCGCACATTTGCCCCTTTTGTGGCCGGAGTAGGAAGAATGAAATATCAGCAGTTCTTTTCTTATAACGTGATTGGTGGATTATTGTGGGTCAGCGTTGCTACTTTTGCCGGGTATTTTTTTGGCAATATGGAATTCGTCAAAAAAAACTTTTCACTTGTTATCATTGGAGTGGTTATAATATCTCTTGTTCCGATTTTTGTTGAAATAATCGGTAGAAAAATAAGAAAGAATAAATAATATGTTATACGTCGTTGCCACTCCGATTGGAAATCTCGATGATCTATCTATTCGTCAAGCAAAAACTTTAGCTTCCTCAGACGTTATTCTTGCCGAAGACACGCGTTCAGCGCAAGTTCTTCTCGATGCTATTGAAAAACGTTTCCCGCCTAACACCTATCACTTAACACCTAACTCTCACTTTCCAACAATAGTCTCTTATTATAAAGAAAAAGAATTTGAAAAACTACCAGAAATAATTGATCTTTTAAAACAAGAAAAAAATATTTCTTTAATTTCTGAAGCCGGAACTCCTTTAATCTCTGACCCTGGTTATTTATTAGTTAAAACATGTATCCAAAAAAATATTCCCATAACTGTTATCCCCGGCCCATCGGCAATAACAACTGCTTTAATCTATTCCGGATTTAATCCTGAGCAACATATGTTTCTTGGTTTCTTTCCCAAAAAACAATCGCAATTGTTTCAATTAATCAATAGATTGAAACAGATAAAAACTATTTTTCCAGAGATGGTTTTTGTTTTTTATGAATCACCGTTACGAATTAACGAAACACTTCGATGTATCGATACATCGAAGTTTAATGTTGAAGTTGTCATCTGCCGGGAGATGACAAAAAAGTTTGAGGAAATTATCCGCGGACCCATTGATGAGTTAATAAAAAGAAACTATAAAGGAGAAATTACCGTCGTCATTAAATAATTATTTCTTTCAATATTCTTACCGACTTATCCATCAGTTTTTTTTCTTCTTCTGACAAAGGCACTTCTAAGATTTTTTCTACGCCATTCTTTCCAATCACGCAAGGAACACTGATTGAAACATCATGATAACAATATTGTCCTGTCAACGGAACTGAAACAGGATAGATTCGTTTTGTGTCTCTTAAAACTGCGTCAA
>CAZJKY010000072.1:0-3683 GCA_964546915.1 uncultured Gammaproteobacteria bacterium
TGTGTTGGGTGTGTTTGGGTGGTTTTTTTCCAACTGATATTGTTTATTGACAAAGCTTTAATTTTGCTTAATCCGGAAGTGATAAAACAATATCAGTTGGAAAAAGAAAATATTTCTTATATGGTCAATAAGATTGATAAGAAAGATAAGCAGCTAATTATGGACGCAAAAATTAAAGCAAAGGCAGTTATAAAAGTGTCGACCGAGGAAATTAAAAAATCTGTTCTCGGAAAAAATGAATCACAATTAAGGGAGATCTTGAAAAATCAATATAAAATTGACGGTTATGATCTAACCATTAAAGAACCTCTGCCGTTGTTAAAGAACTATCTGCCTTTTTTCCTCAAAAATATTATTTTAAAGAATTCCAGTTTATAAATATGGTCGTCCGCGTTTATCTAAAAAAACATCACTCAACCAAAAAAAAAACGATTAATTTTTTCTCCTATATTTTTCTAATTGCCGGTTCTTTACTTTTATTTTGGTCTTTTTATCCAATTTTATCTTCCATGATTTATTCCAGTTTATTTTTAAAAAATAATATCAATACGCCGGTATCCAAACAAAATGACGCTTCAGCTTTGACTGAAGCCAATTCAATCTTAGGGGCTTTTAATATTTTTTCTAATAATCTACGTGACTATACCCGAGCCAGTGTTTGGTTTCCCGCTTCACCACAACTTAATCAACGATCTCACTTGAGCGTTAAAGAATATAATCTATCGATTCCCAAACTAAATATCAAAAAAGCGCGGGTGGTAGCTGGCGGAGAAGATTTAACTAAAAGTCTGGTTCATTATTTACCTCAATCATTACCAGGCGAGTATGGCAATGTGGCAATTTTTGGTCACTCGACTATACGGCAGTATTACAATCCTAAAGACTATAAAACGATCTTTACTTTTCTTGATTCTCTGGTTAAAGGCGATAAAATTTATATCAATATTGGAGAGTTAGAATATCAGTACGAAGTAACCACAAGCTTTATTGTTAAACCAAGTGAAATCTCGGTTTTAGAGCAAAAAAAAGATGCTTCTTATTTAACTTTGATAACTTGTACGCCGCCAGGTACTTACTGGGAAAGATTAGTCGTAACAGCCAAACTCACACAATTATAGGTAGGTATCTGTGATTGAATAAACCTATAATATATGGTAAAATTAGCCTCATGAAATTTATATTCAAACAGCTATATCATTTAGTTAATTTCTTTATTTTTATTGGTGAAATTGCCCAAAAAATAATCTTATCTCTGATATTTTTTATTGGCAATTTACTCAGAAAATTTTTTCAAGCAGTTTATCACCTGATAACTAAAATTTCCTTCGATTTTATTTCTGAAAAAATCAAATTTTTTTTCCTTGGCTGCCTAATTACGCTTAGTATGGTTTTTGCCGTTCAATCATATTTATTTATTAAAGAGCTACCTTCACCCTATAGCATTGGAAAGATCAACTATCCATTATCTACTCATATTTATGATAGAAACAATAAACTGCTTTATGAAATATATCGAGAACAAAATAGAACGCCGGTGGCTTTAAAAGAGTTGCCTCCTTATGTAGCTCAGGCGACGATTGCCATTGAAGACAAAGATTTTTATCTTCATCAGGGTGTAGCGCTTTTTTCTGGAATTATCCGGGCTGTCAAAGAAATGATTGTTTATAAAAATCTGCAAGGCGGATCAACCATTACTCAACAGTTGGTTAAGACAGCTTTATTGTCTCCTGAGAGAACAATAACAAGAAAAATTAAAGAAGTGATTTTGGCTTTATGGACGGAAAAAATTTATAGTAAGGATAAAATTCTTGAAATGTATTTGAATCAAGTCCCTTATGGCGGTTCGTCATACGGAATTGAAGAGGCGGCCAAAACTTATTTTGGAAAAAAAGCTCAACAATTGACAGTTGATGAAGCAGCTTTGCTGGCAGGATTACCGCAAGCGCCTTCAATCTATTCACCTTATAGTAATCCGGAAGCAGCCACAGAAAGAAGAAATAAGGTATTGGTAGCGATGAAGCAACAAGGATACATTAGCGAAGAGTCAAAAGTCAAAAGTCAAAAGTCAAAGATGGAGGTGTTGCCGCCAAAGACATCTATCCGGGCACCGCACTTTGTTTTTTATACTAAAAATCAGCTGGAAGATTATTACGGAATTAAAACTGTTGAAGAAGGCGGTTTAAAAGTGACGACTACTTTAGATAATAATATTCAGGAAGAAGCGGAAAAAATTCTCAAAGAAGAACTGGATAAAATCAGTTATTTAAATGTTAGCAACGGGGCGATATTAGTCACTCGACCTTCAACCGGTGAGATATTGGCGATGGTGGGTTCATATGATTATTTTACTCAACTGTCCGGCGCTTTTAATGTAACGACCGCCTTACGCCAGCCGGGAAGTTCGATTAAACCGATTATGTATTCTTTGGCCTTACAAAAAGGCTACACGGCCGCTTCAATTCTTGATGATTCACCGGTAGTTTTTAATATTGCCGGATCAGAGCCTTACAGACCGGTTAATTATGATAATAAATTTCATGGTAAGGTACCTTTGCGCTATGCTTTGGCTAATTCTTATAACATTCCAGCCGTTAAAACATTAAATAGTCTCGGTGTAGATAGTTTTATTGATTTTGCCACAAAAATGGGAATCAGCACTTGGAATGATAAGTCTCGATATGGTTTATCTTTAACTTTAGGCGGTGGGGAAATAACTATGGTTGATATGGCGGAAGCTTTTGGTACTCTCGCCAATTTAGGATATAAAATGCCGATTAATTATTTTGAAAAAATAAAAGATAGTAATGGAAATGTTTTGCGTGAGATGACGCCTTTTAAAATAAAAGAAATAGATCCGGCAATTGCTTTTATTATCAATGACATCTTGGCTGATAATTTTGCCCGCACCTGGGCTTTTGGAAGCAGATCATCCTTAGAAATTCCTGGTTATAAAGTGGCAGTTAAAACAGGGACGACTAATGATAAAAAAGACAACTGGACAATCGGTTATACCCCGGAATTTTTAGTGGCAGTTTGGGTAGGAAATAATGATAATACGCCAATGAATCCGTATTTGACTTCGGGAATTACCGGGGCCGCTCCAATTTGGAATAGAATTATGAATTATTTATTGAAAAATTACGGAACCGGTAATAAATGGTATGAAAAGCCGGATAATATTGTTGAAAAAACCTGTTTTTTTGGAAGAAAAGAATATTTTGTCAAAGGAACGGAAAATAGTGCTAACTGCAGTCAGGCATCGTTGGCCAGCCCGACGCCAAAGCCGTAACGAAAGAAATACTACCAATACTACAAATAAACAAATACTACCAATGAATAATAAAAATAATAAAACAAATGATTAAATAATTAAATTATTTGCTTATTTATATATTTATTGGTCGGATTGGTGACATTGGTAGTATTGGTCGGATTAATAATCTTGCTGAAACCGACCAATTGCTGAAGCACTTCCGGTATTTTAATGCTTCCATCTTTTTGTTGATAGTTTTCCAAAAGGGCAATTAAGATTCTCGGAGAAGCAAGAGCAGTGTTATTCAAAGAAGAACAGTATTCGGTTGATCCGTCTTTCTTCCTGTATTTGATTTTCAGTCTTCTTGTCTGGAAATCGCCCATAATTGAGTTAGACATGGTTTCACCATAAGCCTTCTTTGAAGGCATCC
>CAZJKY010000073.1:0-3678 GCA_964546915.1 uncultured Gammaproteobacteria bacterium
AATCGTACTAATTATATAATATAATGCTGTCAGTACAATATAAATTAATTTAATGGACAATATATTCGTCTCTCTATGTTAAAAAGCTAGAATTTCCTATTGGCGATACGTCGACCTTGGAGAGTTAAAAAATTAAAATATTTCTGTTTCCAATTAATCAATTAATTGATACATTCATTAATTTAGTAATTTTCATTAGCCACATTTTGAACAAGGGTCTATCGTGATTTTAACATTGTTTTAACAATCTGGAATATAGGTTTTGTAGGTTATAAGCGATTGACTAATTTTTTTCTATTTGCATTAATTAATCAATTAATTAAAAATTTATCTTTAAAAAATGACAAGAATATCAAAGAAATTTATTAAAGAGGAAATTATTTTAAAACTATACAGATTGTTTTTTGAAGTTTTTTCAAGGTCAAACGATCAGCAATCTTTTTTGTCTTTAATTGACGATATTTTATCCCCTACTGAAAAGATTATGATTGCTAAAAGACTAGGAATGATTTATTTACTCATAAAAGGAGTTGACTTCCGAACAATTGCAGAAACACTTAAAGTGTCTACAGCTACGGTGCTTTTTTATTCTGTTGTTTATAAAGAAAAGAAAGTTCAAACTACTAAATTAATCGAACAAATGTTAAAGAAAGAAAAGGTTTTGAATTTCTTAGAAGATTTATTTACTGATCTGACAATTCATCCGGGAATTTATATTGGTCATCACAAATTGAAATGGGAACATGAAAAAAAGAAAGAAATGAGGAAAACCCTCCCTCCCTGACCTTGTATTAATTAATCAATTAATTGATACATATACAATATGATTTATGATTTGTGATTTGTCTTTGATGGTCTTTTAATATTCAATGCCTTATTCCTAACATTCTATAATCAAAACTAACAAATTCAAATAACTTAGATTTTGGAGAGTTAACTTAGCTTTTCTGAATTCTTCCGAAAATCAAAGAGCTTGAGTAACCGGTTGTAGATACTTCGACTTTGGAGAGTTAAGTTAGTAAAAACAAAAAAACAACACCCGGTGTTCAAGGCTAAAATTAAATTAAAATTATTTGGAGGCTGATAATTCAAGCAAATAATCAATTAGACTTCTTGAAGGATTTTTAAAATCATTAAGCCAATCAAAAAGTTGACCTAATCTGTCAGCTTTTCTTTCTTTTATATAATAACCAATATAATCTTTAGCCTTCTCAGGATCTTTTTTATATAAATTGTCTAGCCAACTAACGAAACTTGCTCTGGCAATTTTTTCCACATTGTCCATTGAATCTTTCAAATTATCTCCTTTTTTAGGATAATCTATTGTTGAAGTAAACACATCCATTCCTTTGTTAAATATATGTCCCTCTGGAAAAAATTCCTGGCAATCTAATTTACTGTTTCCTGTTTTATATTCGTTAATCAAAAAGATGAAATCTCCTCCTTTTCTAGCCACAAGTATATTATTTCGTTCATATCCTTTTGCTTCTAAATCAGCTATTATATTTTCATAAACTTTTTTAATTACACCATCAGTTTTATTGTAACCAATATCGCTATTTAACACCTTTAACCAAGGAACATAATAATAAATAAGCTTTTCTCCGGGTTTCGGTATTCTATGTTCCAAATGATGCATTAAATCCGGAAATGTATGTACATATTCATCAATAAGTGGATCTTTTAAATAATCGTTAACTACTGAAAACAAATAATTAGCTATGTTTATATTACCTTTCTTAAGGTAGTCTATTAACAACGTCATTTCCTGATGATATTCTGGGTGACTTTTTACAATCGACATCACTCTTTTATTAAGAGTATTTTTATCTAAATTTAATTCCAATAAAAATTTTCGAACTGCAGTCGCCTTAGCTTTCATGTACTCATCGTTTCTCACTTTATTTTCACCTTTGAATTGATCTTTACTGGGGACTCTTCCTTTTATAATTGCTCTTGATAAAAACATTTTTCTATCTTCTTCAATGTTAGCAATAATTATTTGATCATTAATAGTTCCTTCTTGTTTTAAAAGAGGACTTTTTTCTTCAATTTCATCGTCTTTAATAGCTGATTTGTAATAAGCTTTAATACCCGCCAATTCTTTTTGTACTTCTTGATATATTTTAACAAGCACTGCTTCATCTATATCTTGTTTTGATGAAGCAAAAATACAAAATTCATCACCTCCTACCCTGGTTGGTATCAGATTCATAAAATCATATTTATCCAAACCTCTATATCTACTACTTACTTCTTTAAGTATTCTGGCAAAATCAGAAAGCAGTATATCACCATAACCAGCTCGATCAGCTAAACGTAAATCTTTTAAATCAAAATTAATGAAAGCTGTGTTTTTATTATTTAATATTTCTGAACTGGCTATTCTTAATAATGATCTTCTTGTCAGAATTTCAACCGGTGGCCGCGAAAACTCATTGAAATCTTTGTTTATCTGTCTTGTCTTGTCTATAACTTTTTGATCAAGAGTCTGAGGACGATTTAAACCTGATTCATAAAAAAATCTACTAAAAAAAGATGCGTCTTTAGTTTGATCTAATAATCCTTGAAATTCTTGATCAGATTTAATCAAAAAATTATCAAATTGCTTTTGAGAATTCAAACCAATAACTGGATATTGTAAAAACAGATTTAAACTACTTTTTAATAAACTTCTGTCTAAGTTAGATGATGTTTCTAACATAAAAATTTTAATTTGATTTATAAAAAATATCTGAGATAATAATTCAAATAATTTTTGCTAAAATAAAACATGGCCGAATTTGATAACTTAAAAAAACTTTGCCAACTGATCCGTTATGATATTTTGACTTCAACAACTGAAGCCGGTAGCGGCCACCCGACTTCATCTTTATCAGCGGTTGAACTATTAACGACGTTATTTTTCGGAGGATTTTTTAAATCTGATCTTAGACACCCTAAGGGTGTCCAAAATGATCGATTCATTTTGTCAAAAGGCCATGCTTCTCCCCTTTTATACTCATTGTATCACGCCGCCGGAGTAATTTCTTATCAAGAACTAATGCAGCTGAGAAAATTTAACTCTAATCTTGAAGGTCATCCTACTTTTAGGTTTAAATATGCCGATGTAGCCACCGGATCTTTGGGACAAGGACTGTCCGCCGGGATCGGGATGGCACTGGGGATAAAATTAAATATTAAATATCAAATATTAAATATCAAAAATGTGCCAAAGATCTTCGTTTTATTGGGCGACAGCGAAATGGCTGAAGGCCAGGTTTGGGAAGCAATTCAAATTGCCTCATATTATAAACTCAATAATTTAATTGCCATTGCCGATATTAACCGGCTTGGCCAAAGCACCCAAACCATGCTCGGTTGGGATCTTGAAACTTATAAAAAAAGATTTGAAGCTTTCGGGTGGAATGTGATTACGATTGACGATGGGCATGATTTAAAACAGGTTTATGATGCGTACGTAGAGACGCAAAATTTTTCGTCTCTACAAAAACCAACAATAATTCTTGCTCGTACAATTAAAGGCAAAGGCGTTTCATTTCTGGAAAACAAAGAGGGTTGGCACGGGAAGCCAGTGCCGAAAGAGATGTTGGACTCGGCGTTGAAAGAACTGGGAAAAGTGGACTTGAAAGTGAGAGGAAGAATTGAGAAACCAAAAAACCAAACACACCCAACACA
>CAZJKY010000074.1:0-3670 GCA_964546915.1 uncultured Gammaproteobacteria bacterium
AAGCAAAACTTGACAAAATTGGCTTACCAGATAATATTCTCAACGTCTTTCAGGAGGCAGGCTGGACACTAGAGAAAATAATTAATATTCCTGATGATAATTTATTAAGATTATTAGGAGAAGATACAAAAAAATTAATAGCAGTAAGAAAAGCGTTGATAAACAATAACATCATTTCTAAAAATTCAGATTTAACTACAGAACTTGATCTATTAGGTTTACCAACAAACATAACAAGAGCCTTAATAAAAGCCAATATAAAAACCCTAAAAAAACTTTATTCTCTTACCGAGAAACAGTTGCTTTTTATCAAAAAGATAGGCCCTACTTCTTTAGGTTTAATAAAACTAAATTTAACCAGATTAAAAAATGAATTAGAGACTATTGTTTCAGAGACCAACGTCACGGACAGCGCTTAATTTATCAGACGCAGTCGGATCATAAATATAGACTTTAGTCATGAGTTAAATTATAGTATAATTTCTCCATGAAAATCCCCAAGTCACTGCACCAGTTTTTTTGGGATATAGATGTGAAAAAATTCGATCCCCAAAATAAGCCGTATTTTGTTATCAATCGATTATTGGATAAAGGTAATGTCGAAGCCGTCAAATGGGTAAGGGAAAATTATACTAATAGTCAGATAAAAGAAACATTTATGCGCCTTCGGGATTTTAGTCCAAAAGTAGCTACATTTTGGTCCTTATTTTTAAAAATTCCTAAAGAAGATGTGGTATGTTTACAACCGTCTTATCTAAAAATGCGAAGGCAGCACTGGCCATATTAGGAAAAAGCCATATTTTGCCGGAAAAAACTTATTTGGCCGGTGGATCGGCCTTAGCCTTACAGTTTGGTCATCGTATTTCCGTTGATTTTGATTTTTTTACTCCTTCTAATTTTAAAGGTCAGGAAATAGTAAAAAAATTAGAGAAAATAGGAAAATTTATCTTTCAAGAAGCAGCAGAAGAAAACACTTTATTAGGTTTATTTGAAGATGTTAAATTCAGTCTTTTCAAATATGATTATCCATTAGTTATTTCTCCTATTAATTATTTAGGAATTAAGATTGCCCGTCCTGAAGATATTGTTGCCATGAAATTAGCCGCCATTATGGACAGGGGAACAACAAAAGATTTTATTGACGTTTATTTTCTTATTAAAAAAGGAATTTCGTTAGAACAAAGTTTTGATTACTACAACAAAAAGTATAAAAATTTGTCAAATAATATTTATAGTATCATAAAAAGCCTGTCTTATTTTGATGACGCTGACTTAAAGGAAATGCCGGAGATGATTGAGAAAATAAACTGGGAAGAAGTAAAAAAATTCTTTCAAAAAGAAGTCGTCAAATTAGCGGAAAAATATCTGTCTATATAATTTCCCATATATGGTATATATATAGCGGCGACTGACGGTGTTTCAAAGGCTTATATTTCTGAATTTATTACCAAAAAAGAGTCAGGAACATATTTTGGTCTTTATCAAACCGTCTTAGCTGTTGCTTCATTTTTCGCTTCCTGGTTTGCCGGGATTTTATGGTATAAAATCAGTCCGGCCGCGACTTTTTATTATGGAAGCGCAATGGCATTATTGGCGTTTTTTATTTTAAGTTATGGTAAACTATTTAAGAAAATTGAATAACTATGATTTTAGGACCGAAGAAATTATTACAGCTTGTTAAGACAAAAAAACTCGTTGAGGGTTTGGCTGAACGGGAATTGACGACGCCGGAAGGGGCGGGATTTGATTTGCGCTTGGGAGAGTTATATCAACTTGATGGCGGCAAGGCATTTTTAGGTGAGTTTGAACGCGAGACCCCTAAATTAAAATTAAAGATCAAATATCAAAGATCAAAAATAAATAAAATAATAATTAAGCCAGGAGAGTTTTACATCGCAACGACGATTGAGAAAATCAATACGCCATTGAATATTACGATTAATTTTAAACCGCGAACAACTACTTTTCGTTCAGGATTGTTTTTGCGGACAGGCAATGTTGCGCCCGGATATTGCGGCAAGTTAACTTTTGCCATAAAAAACGAAGGACCAATTCCAGTCACTCTCGAGATGGGCTGCCGGATTGTTCACGCGCAGTTTGAAAGGGTTGATGGCGGGGGAACTCAGTATAAAGGACAGTGGCAGGGAGGAAGAGTGACGACGAAGAAGAGGGAAAGGCAAATTTAATGTAAAAATAATCAAATAAAGAAATAAACAAATAAATAATAAAATGTCTAAATAATTAAATCATTTAAATTATTTGGTTATTTAATCATTTATTTGCTTATTTGATTATTGGTAGTATTTGTTTATTTTTAACCAATGATTATTAGAACTTTCAAACAGGCTGAGCAATTCCTCGCTCTTCATATTCCTAATAATTCTCAACAAAGGTTTCCTGGAGAAGTTGGGCTGGAGAGGGCTAAATGTTTGCTTCATCTTCTCGGTGATCCGCAAAATAAATTAAAAATTATTCACGTGGCCGGCACTTCAGGCAAAGGCTCAACTTGTTATTTAATCAGTTCACTTTTGGAATCTCAAGGATTTAAAGTCGGTTTTCATCAATCACCTCATTTGACGGACGTGCGGGAACGGTTTCAGACAGGTAATCAAATTATTAGTAAAAAAGAATTCATTTTTTATCTAAACAAGATTATTCCAATGGTTAACATGGTTGGCAAAACATTCCATGGTTCTTTAACATATTTTGAAATTCTTGTTGGTTTGGCTTACTTAATTTTTTCAGACAAAAAAGTTGATTATGCGGTAATGGAAACTGGACTGGGTGGCTGGTATGATGCAACTAATGTTGTTTCGCGACCGGACAAACTGGCAGTTTTAACCAAAATCGGATTTGACCACACCAATATTTTGGGAAAGACCATCAAAGAAATTGCCTTGCAAAAAGCCATGATTATTAACGAAAAAAGCCAAGCGATTTCTATAGATCAAGAGCCAAGTGTAAAAAAAGTTTTTGAAAAAGTTGCTAAAGAAAAAAAAGCAAAAATAATATTTGTTGGTAGAGACGGGGCATGCCCCGTCTGTACATTTAAAATGGGTCTAATCGGTGATTATCAAAAGGAAAATGCCGGTTTAGCGTTGGCGGTTGTTAATTTTTTAAGCAAGAGAGATGGATTTTTAATTGATCAAAAAAAGGCAGTAAGAGTTTTTGAAAAGGCCCATTTTCCCGGCCGGTTTGAGATAAAAAATATTAAAGGAAAAACCGTAATTTTTGACGCTGCTCATAATCCCCAGAAAATGGCGGCGTTTACTAAAGCATTAATAAAAAAATATCCAGGAAGAAAATTTAATTTTTTATTGGCTTTTAAATCAGGAAAAGACTATAAAAAAATGTTGAAGATTATTATTCCTTGGGCTGATTCAATTACTTTAACGAGCTTTTTTACGGAAAACCAAGACATGATTAATTTATCAGAAAAGCCAACAATGATCGGACAACAGTTAAGAAAAATCGGTTTTAATAATTTTACTGTTATTCCGTCAACGCAAAAAGCCTGGGAAATAATTTTAAACAAAAAAGAACCAATCGTTGTTACCGGATCACTGTATTTGATTGGGGAGATTTATAAGTTGATAAAAAATAACTAAGCGACTAAGATTTAGAATTAATAACAAATGTCAAATAACCAATAACAATTGAATAACAAATA
>CAZJKY010000075.1:0-3623 GCA_964546915.1 uncultured Gammaproteobacteria bacterium
TTTTTTAGCTTCACACATAATTTTAATAAACTAATAGATATTATACGAAATAATTGAGACAAAATACAAAAATATATTTGAAAATTATCATTAACCATGGAAGGAATTCCTAATATTGGAGAACTGGTTAGTCGACCATAATCAACATAATTTTTGGTTTAAGTGTCAAAAAATGGGTCTAAATTTACTACTTTTGATTTTATGAATGGGTTATGTTTTTGTCAGTCGCTTATAAGCGACAAAAATACAGTTTTATATTGTTAAATAAAGCAAATTTTATTGATATATAATTAATTTATGAAAATCATCAATCGTAAATTCCATCGAGAATACCGCGAAATCGAGAAATATGAAGCAGGAATTGCCCTGACTGGCGCTGAAGTCAAATCAATCCGAGCAGGAGGCCTGAGAATTGATGACGCTTTTGTCCGGATTATGGGGTCAGAGGCTTATTTAATTAATGCGGAAATTCCCATTTACGAGTTTGCCCGAAGCGATACTTATGAATCAAAAAGAACCAGAAAATTACTTTTACACAAAAAGGAGCTTTTAAAATTAAAGGTAAAAATGGCCTCAGGTGGATTGACTTTGGCCCCGGTTTCCTGTTATAATAAGGGACCTTTGATTAAGATAGAAATCGCTTTAGTCAAAGGCCGAAAAGACATTGAAAAGAGAAGGTTAGAGAAAAGAAGAGATATTAAAATTCAGGAAGAGAGAATGATAAAGGAATATTTAAATAAATGAATAGGGTTTACCCCGTAAATTTTTATAGATTTACGGAGTAAATCAAAAATTTACGGGGATGCAAGGCGTCGACGGGAAATTTGCACTTTTAAAAATGGCTTAGACGCACCTATGCGTTAAATGGAAAAATTTAACTGATAAATCATATTTGTCAGAGGAAGAATTAGCGTATCTTGGCCAAGGAAACTTTGCTAGGTTATACGTTAACTAATTCCCTCTCTTTAGATTTCGTCCGGTTCAATCTTTAGAGGGTAAACCAATCGGAATAGGGTGAGATAACGTTTCTAGTTGGTTATTGAACCGACAAATATAACTAGCTTCTTGAAGCGATTTGATTATTTACAGCGTTTTAAGACAGAGTTAAAAATAATCTATTCTAAGCTAAACTTTTTTAAGAGTGTTTTCTCGGACGCGGGTTCAACTCCCGCCATCTCCACCAATTTTCCTCCATTTGACTATTTTAATAGTATTCATTACCATAGTTTTATGAGCAAATTTTTGCATAAGTTTTTTTTGAGTATTTTTCTTCTTTTGTTTTTTATTACCCCTTTTTCTTTAGTTCAAGCTCAGGAATTAAGTGAAAGATGGGTTTGTCTTAAGGCAGTTCACTGTTGGGAACAAAAAGAGGAATCAGAAGCATGCATCATTAAAAACGGCCACAGAGTGCTTCTTACCGCAGAACCAGACGCAAAACCTCTCCCAAATAAAGAAACTTACATAATTGAATGTTTAGCAACTGCCACAGGTCAAACATGTACTGCAGGAACAAAAGATCTTGACATCTTAATCTATGGTATAGATAACACCGCTGTTTTAGGAGGATCGGACGACTACCGATTTGAGGGACTTTTTGCCACTGATGGAATAACCTCGATAAGCAATCCAGTTAATAGCAAAGGAGATGGAAACATTAATCCAACCTACTGGCAAAGTTATTCAAAGGGAAATGACAGAAAATTTCTTGCGCTTAACTATTTTGAACCGATTCCTGATCTGGGAACCGGTGAAGAAAGAACCCAGCAGATAGGAACATTTAGTTTTGAAAATGCCGCAAACCAATCTGACTGCGTCTCTATTGCCTGGGATCCATATGGCCGAGTATTTGATTCACAAACTCTTGAACCAGTAAACAGAACAAGCGTAACTCTTCTTAAAAAAAGAGCAGATGGTGCTTTCACGATGATGACACCAGCTGATCTTCTTGGCGGCAACATATTAAATCCTCAGATAACTGAAGAAGATGGCGGCTTTAGTTTTGTCGTTACTGACGGGATTTATAAACTAATTGCTTCACATAGTAACTATGTTTTTCCCGAGCAAACTGTTAATCTCCAGTCAAATTATTCAAAGATCTATTCAAACATCTATCCTGATCAAACCGGCGAAGAGATAGTCCAGAAAGGCGCGATTCAACAGAGAGACATTCCCTTAAAGCAAGTCTTAGTAGGATTAGAGACTAGTGCAAAACTGATGGAGTATTTTTATGATCTAGATAAACTAACATCAACAGTTATTATTAAAGGTAGAGTTTCCCATCCTTTTGCCAAGATAAAAGCCCACAGTATAAAACCAGACCCTGTTTCTCAAGAAAATGTCAGATATCGGCTTTTACCGGAAACCGCTAGCGCTGATAAGTTGGGTCACTTTATCCTTAGACTTGATCAATCAAAGTTTGAATCAACAGAAATCTTTGGAGAAATTACAATAGAAAAGATAGATCTGACCCAACTGAGTTTTACCAAGAAAATTAAGCAGTGGCTTCTTGGATTTATTAGCAAAGTTAATGCTCAGACTAGAATTGCAACTAGTGTAAGACTTGAACCGATACTAAATTATCTTGAGGGCTATGCCTATGATGCCGGAGGTGAGGTTTTGCCAAACGCCACCGTCTCCATCTATCTTAATTTTTCCAATAAACCGGCCTATCAAACAAAGACCGACGATAAAGGATACTATCAAATTAGTTCGGAGTTTTTGCCCTCGATGCCTTACCGAATTGCCTATACGACGACAGCCAGCCAGGTCGTCAAAACGTCAACAGCTAAATTTATTGCTCAAAACAGTAATTCCATCGTCGCCTCTGATATAAAAATTAATCAGTTTAAAAATGAAAAAGGAGAGACGATTACCGCTGTTCCTGAAAGAAAAACAACTCCCGGTGATTTTCAAAAAAATGGCGAAAGTACATCACCAAAGCAACCTAAATCTTTATTATCAACAACCTTGCCCCTTATATTAACAATAACCATCTTTATAATTGCGGCGATTGGCATTCTGGTCATTTATATAAAGAAAAAAAGAGAGACGGCTTAATTAGTTTTTAATAAGCAACTCCTTGGAAACCCGGACAGTTTTCCTGCGCCCATTTTAAATATTGAGGACTACATTCTGATTTAATTTTATCCGGTCCAGGCATACAGTTAATCCATTCAGTTTTCGGGCATTGATTTTTATCAGTTGGAGTAGAGGATGAGGTAAAACCGGATACAATATACATGACCGTAGCTAAAATAGCGATGATAACTAAAATGATTAATTTTTTTTTCATGCAGTTTTCTTTTTATCAATTTTTTCCAATCCCAACCCTCGGATAATAAAATAAACAACCATCGCCAAGATAAGAAAATCCACCAGAACGCTGATAAAATGTCCCCATAAGATTTTGGCTCCGGCGATTTTAAAATACATTGATTCAAGGCTACTTGTCCTTGAAAGAATCAGGCCTAATATCGGACTAACAATATCGGAAACAAGAGAAGAGACTACTTTCGTGACCGCCCCCCCTAAAATAAAGGCAACGGCAAAACCGATCACTCCCCTCTCTCTAATAAAATCAATAAAACCCTTCATATTATTTTAAATTAATTTATAATTTGTCT
>CAZJKY010000076.1:0-3592 GCA_964546915.1 uncultured Gammaproteobacteria bacterium
TGTGTTGGGTGTGTTTGGTTTTTATTTTGTGGTAATATTTTATTCATGAAACAACTAATATTAAAAGAATTAAAAAGACAGAGAGAAAGCAAAAAAGATTTTGACAGGAAATGGGACATTATTGGTAAAAAACTAAATAAGATTTTATTTATGATACTTTGGCTTGGTGCGAGATATCAAGAACTAAAAATGGAAAAAATTCTGCTATCGGAATCGTATCGTCAACTAGATAATCGTATTTCTGCTTTAGAAAAGAGAGTTTTTGCTTCATAAATAAAAAAGTTGTTTTAGTCTGGATTCCCATCTTTATGGGAATGACATCAGTAAAAATATTATAAGGTGGATTGTGGCGAAATACCTATTGACAACCATCTAAATTTGGTTGATAATGGAGTCATATGGTGTTTTTTGGAGAATATGAAATCAATTTTTCTGGTTCAGGTCGTTTACTCTTGCCAAAAAAAATCAGAGAACTTATAAAGGGTAATACGTTTATTTTAACTAAAGGTTTTGGTATTTGTTTGGCCGGTTATGATAAGGATGATTGGGAAAAAAGAGCAGCTGATTTATTGAATCCGTCATTACTTCAACCGACTGACATGGAAAATAGAAGATCAATATTCTCCTCTTTGGTTTATTTAGAGATTGACGATCAAGGACGATTTGTTGTTCCAAAAAGCCTCTTAGGCTATAGTCAATTAAAAGAAAAAGCAGTAATAATTGGAGTCGGCGATCATTTTGAGATATGGAATACGGAGAAATGGAGAGAATACAGCAAGAAAATTAAAAACTCATAATTATGCACACACCGGTATTGTTGAAACAAGTAATTGACGCACTTGAGATAAAAAAAGACGGTCTTTATGTTGATGCGACGTTTGGGGAAGGAGGGTATAGTCAGGCAATATTAGAAAAGGGAGGGAATGTATTAGGAATAGACTGGGATGAAGAACAATATCAAATATCAAATATCAAATATCAAAAATACATATCAAAAATCAAAAATTTAAAGATGGCTAATGGCAATTTTAAAGATATAGAAAGGATTGCTAAAGAAAATGATTTTTTTCCGGTTGACGGCGTGGTTTTTGATTTAGGTTTGTCAATGAAGCAGATAAGCGAATCCGGCCGGGGGTTTTCCTATAAGAAGCTGAATGAACCTTTGGATATGAGAATGAGTTTGAAGTCAGAAACAAAGGCAAGTGATTTGGTTAATCATTTATCTGAGTCGGAACTATACGAAGTTTTTGCTAAAAATTCCGAGGAAATTAATTCGCAAGCAGTTGCTCGGGAAATTGTTCATAAACGTCAGTTTAGAAAGTTGGAAACAGTTAATGACTTAATAAATAGTATTGATAAAGCGATTGACGGCCAAGATAAAAACGCCTATCAAAGAATTTTTCAGGCTTTACGGATTGAGGTTAATCAGGAATTTGATAATTTGAAAAAAGGATTGATTGGAGCATCCAAGATTATTAATAAAGAAGGAAAGATCGTTGTTATTAGTTTTCATTCTTTAGAAGACCGGATTGTTAAAAATTTTTCCAAAACCCAAGGGATAAAACCATTAAACAAAAAACCCATCATGAACAAAAGAGGTAGAAGTTTTGAAAAATCGGCCAAGTTAAGAATAATTATAAAAAATAATCTATGAAAAATATATTTTTAAGAACCACTTGGTTAATAATGTTTATATTAGTTTTTGCCAATCTCTTTATGTTTATTTCCGGCATTGTCTTAAGTGACGAAATTAATAATTTTGAATTAAAAACCGACAGTTTACGTAAAAATAATCTAACTTTGGAAAAGGAAGCGGCTAATCTTGGCTCGTTAAAATTTGCTCAGGAACAAGCAAAAAAACTTCAGTTTACCAACTCGTCGCTGCCGCAATCTCTTGATAAATTAGGATATGCTTATCGTCCATAAAATATTTATAGTGAGCTTATCGAACTATGAAAATCAAACTTGTTTTTATTTTTTTTATTCTTTTTTATTTGACTATTATTATCCGGTTATTTTTTCTTCAGGTGATTTATTCTCCGGCGAACAAAACTCCCTATTTAAAAACCAATAAACTTTATCCGATTAGAGGAAGAATTTACGATCAAAAAAATAATCCATTGGTGTTAAATCAAAACAGCTATCAACTTTACCTGGAACCAAAAAAAATTGATGATAAAGATAAACTAACTCATTTACTAAGTGACAGTTTAGAAATTCCTGAAGCTTCTTTATCAGCCAATATTAATATGTCTAAGTATTGGGTGGCAGTTCAGAGCGGTTTGACCCAAGAACAAAAAGACAAGATTAACAAGCTAAATTTAAAAGGAGCTGGTTTTGATTATCAGACAAAACGTTTTTATCCGGAAGCTTCTTTATCAGCTCATTTAATAGGATTTCTTGGCAAAAATGATCAAAACGAAGACGTCGGTTACCTCGGGCTGGAAGGGTTTTATGACCGTGATCTAAGGGGTTTGCCTGGATTTGTTGAAACAGAAAGAGACATTATTGGCCGGCCGATTTTAATTGGTGTTCAACAGAGAGTGGAACCGGAAAACGGACGCGATTTGGTTTTGACGATTGATAAGACGGTTCAAGAAATCAGTAAAAAGAAATTGCTGGCGGGCTTGGATTTATATAAAGCTAAAAAAGGCTGTGTGATTACGGCTGATCCAAAAACCATGGCAATTTTAGCCTTAGTTTGTCTACCTGATTATGATTTGGAAAAATATTATTTATTTTCAGAAGATTATTATAAAAATTCGGCCATCTCTGATCTTTTTGAGCCGGGTTCGGTTTTTAAACCTTTAATTATGGCGGCCGCCTTAGAGGAAAAAAAGATAAAACCTAATGATACTTATAATGAAACCGGACAGGTATCAGTCGGCGAATATAATATAAAAACCTGGAATGATAAATATGAAGGAAAAATTTCAATGACAAGAATTTTGGAAAAGTCATCAAACGTCGGTATGGTTTATGTGGGAGAAAAATTAGGCAACAAAAATATTTATGGTTATCTGGAAAAATATGGTTTTGGTCAACCTACTGATATTGATCTTCAGGGAGAGGTTTCCGGATATTTGAAGTCTCGGTCTAATTGGTACCCGATTGATTATTCGACGGTGACTTTTGGCCAAGGAATCGCCATTACTCCGATTCAAATGATCAGGGCTTTTGCTTCAATTATCAACGGTGGTTATTTAATGAGACCTTATTTGGTGCAAAAGATCGTTTCGGAAAATAAAGTGACGGAAATTAAACCAAAGGTGGAAAAAAGAATTATCTCTCAGTTAACTTCGGAGATAATAAAAAAAATGTTAATCTCAACCGTAGAAAATGCTGAAGCTAAATGGGATCGGCCAAAAGGATATATAATCGGTGGTAAGACCGGAACGGCTCAAGTTCCAATAAAAGGTCATTATGATCCGTCTAAGACAATTGCATCTTTTATTGGATTTGCTCCAGCCAATGATCCTAAGTTTCTTACCTTTGTAGTTCTTTATGAACCTCAGACGTCACCTTGGGGATCGGAGACAGCCGCGCCCTTATTTTTTGAAATCGCAAAAACCACCCAAACACACCCAACACA
>CAZJKY010000077.1:0-3578 GCA_964546915.1 uncultured Gammaproteobacteria bacterium
ATTGATCCCCAACCTCAATCGGTTGAGGTTTTTAATTCTGGCACGGAAAGCGCTGATATTTCCGACTGGATTATTGATGACTCAGGCGGCACGACTTTTTACACAATTCCAAAAAACAATATTATTTTTCCTAATCAATGTTTGATCTTCTCTGGAGATTTTAATTTAAATAAGACTTCTGTAGACACTGTTAGACTAATAAATAATTTCCAACAACTAATTGACTCTTTTTCTTATAAATCCAGCTCTGGTTCCGGCATCACCTTCTTTCGTTTTCCTGATAATAATAATTATTGGACAACCGGATCGGCAAATCTTGGATTTTATAATCAAACCAGTATTTCTTGTTTGATGACGCCATCACCAACCCTGACCTTAACACCAACCCCAACGTTAACGATCACACCAACGTTGACGCCGATGTTAATAATGTCTCCAATTCCAACTGAAACGTCAACACCCATCCCAACGCCAATCCCGCAATCTTACGATAATATTTATATTTCCGAAGTTATGGTTAATCCGCCTACCGGCGGGAAAGAATGGGCAGAAATTTATAATAACAATGATTTTCCGGTTTCTTTAAACAACTGGTATATTGATGATTTAGAGAATGTTGGTTCTTCCCCAAAAATATTTTCCTTAGAAATTGATAAAAAAAATTTTGCTGTTTTCAATCTTACTTCTTCAATGTTTAACAACGATGGAGATAGTGTTAGATTATTAGATTTTAATAAAAATGTTAAAGACGATTTTGAATATGGAAAAACCGAACAGGGAAAAACTTTAGGAAGAACTTCTTTGGAATCCGATGATTTTTGTCTTCAAGAAGCAAGTTATAATTCCGCCAATAATCCTTGTATTAATCCTTCGCCAACTCTTCAACCCGCGCCAACAAAAACAATTATTCTCAATACTCAATCACCAACCACCAAACCAAACAACTTCGATGTATCGATACATCGAAGTATTAATTATCCAACAGGAGTCGTTCTAAATAATTATGATAACGGCGATGTCTTAGGAATAACTTCAACTCCAGTTAATAACAATCCATTAATTAATCTTCTAACAATTCTTTCCTCTTCTTATTCCCTTTTGACTATCATCTCAATATTATTTAAAATGAAATTATCGTATGGAAAAAGTCAAAAATTTTATTCATCACCTTTTCATTCCTCATGAAGAAAATAATTTTCGTGCCAAAAGTCTTCATACTGATTTTTTAACTGTTTATTTGCTCATTGCTTTTTTAATGACAATTATTTTTAAACAAGCTAATCTGTACAATGTCTTGGGATTTGCTACTGATATTAGCGTCGATAAACTATATCAGCTAACAAACGAACAACGACAAAAAAATAATTTACCGTCACTTTCCTTAAACTCCTCTCTATCTTTAGCGGCCCAAAAAAAAGCCGAAAATATGTTTCAGGAAAATTACTGGTCGCACTATGCTCCGGATGGAAAGACTCCTTGGGATTTTATACTAGGCGCTAACTATAAATACGAATACGCTGGTGAGAATTTGGCAAAAAACTTTTTATTCAGTAATGGAGTAATTGACGCCTGGATGAACTCAACGATTCATCGTGATAATCTCTTGAAAAAAGAATACACTGAGGTCGGATACGCCATTGTTAACGGAATCTTAAACGGCGAACAAACCACCTTGGTCATCCAGATGTTTGGTACACCTTTAGCTGATTCTTTTGCTCGTCAACCCGTCCAAGCCAACGAAACCACTCAAAATATTCCTATAGAAAATAAATCTCAACCTCAACAAGTCTTAGCTCAAAAAACCTTTCAACCTAAGATCAATGCTTTTAATCTTTCCTTTAACTTAAACATTGTTTTTATGGCTTTTCTTTTAGTAGCCCTTGCTCTTGACTTTTATTTTGCCTCAAAATTCAAAATTATAAGAATTGGTGGAAAAAATACCGCTCATTTTTTGTTTATTATTTTTATCCTGGCTGGACTTTTCTTGTCAACCATCGGTACTATTATTTAACCTATGATTAAACCTTTTTCCTTTCATCTTAAAAAAGAATTAAAAAATCATATTTTCGATTATCTACTCCTGATTACCGCTGGTATATTTTTCTTAATCTTATTAAATATCTTTCGCGATCAAAGAACTATTAAATTTATTATTCTTGTTTCTTTTGCTTTTTTTTATATTATCTGGGGAATCTATCATCATATCATTAACGAAACTCTTCATCTAAAAACTGTGGTAGAATATATCCTGATTGCCTTTATAATAATTTTTCTTTTGAAAATTATTATTTTACCTTAAGTAACTTTTATGAAAGGATTAATTCTTGCCGGCGGACTGGCCACTCGACTTCGACCTTTAACCTGGGTAACTAACAAGCATCTTTTGCCAATCTACAACAAACCAATGATTTACTATCCTTTAGAATCGCTGGTTAAGGCTGGAATAAAAGAAATTCTTATCTCAAGTTCGCCTGATCATGCTGGTCAGTTTACCAATCTTCTTAAAGGAGGCGATCAGTTCGGAGTCAAACTTTACTACTCAGTCCAAGAAAATCCAAAGGCTGGGATTGCCCATGCCATTGGTCTGGCTGAAGAATTTTCCAAGGGTGAGAAAATTGCCGTCGTTTTGGGAGATAATATCTTTAACTATAATCTGAAACCAACTGTGGAAAAATTTAAGAAAAAAGATAAAGGAGCGATGGTCTTTGGAATAAAAATGCCGGGAATGGAATCAAAACATTATGGAGTAATAGAGATTGATAAAACCGGAAAAGTCATCTCGCTTGAAGAAAAACCGGAAAATCCAAAATCTAACATTGCTCAAACCGGCATCTATATTTATGATGAACGGGTCTTTAATTTTATTCACAAACAAAAACCTTCGGCTCGAGGAGAAATGGAAGTGACTGATCTAAATAATTTTTATCTTAAAGAGGGTACTTTGGAATGCGATCTTCTTGATTGGTGGATCGATGCCGGCACTTCTCATGATGAACTGCTCCGGGCTAACAACTTAGTCGCCAAAAAAGTCCGCTTAGAACAACTCTAATATGGATACAGCCCAATTTTTACTGTCAACCGCAGTGACAATTACGACGGTTCTTTTAATATTAGTCAGTCTTCAATTAATATCTTTATTAAAACAGTTAAAAAAAGATCATGTTATTAATAAATCTGGAAATCCACCAATCGTTGGGAAAAAGGATAAAGTTGTAAAAAAGAAAGTCAATTTGACTTCTCTTTTGGAAAAAATTAAAATTCTTATGCCTCATAACCACTCTTTAAAAAAAAAGTTCTTTAAATCCACCTGATTTTTGATAAAATATAGATATGTACAATTGGTCTGTAGATGAAAAAAGATTGAAGAAGGATGACCCTAAAAAATATGAGCTTTGGAAGCTGGTCCAATCAATAAATTACGGTTTGGATAACCACAAATTGAGTAAAAAACAACTTATAAAAGCCTGGCCTTTTATCAAAAACAAACTGGACCCTTATAAAAAAAGGGCTTTAGAATATCTAATATGGAGAAAACAATACTCACTCCCAAACAACTTGAGTTTTTGGAACTTGTCAAA
>CAZJKY010000078.1:0-3529 GCA_964546915.1 uncultured Gammaproteobacteria bacterium
TCGGCAACGATTCGGCCTCGTTATAAAAGGGAATGATAATTGAAATCATATTTTCTTATAAACTTCTATGTCATTATCATCAGAAAAAATCATCTTAAAATCATGGTCATCTCTTAATCTCTGATAAAACTTTACCGGCAAATTTTCTGTATCTATATCACCGATCTCCGGTTTATAGATAATCACATAGTTAACTTCTTTATAGTCATCAATTGTACTAATTATATCATCATCAACAAGACCCATTACTGAATAAGCCGAGTCATAAAGAAAATTGTGATAATAACGTCTATTGGTAAAGTAGGGCGCCAGTTTTGGCGTTGTGGAAACTTTAATATTGTCATCTTTTAACTTTTCCTTCCAAAGCGCCAGAGAACTTTTTGTAATCGGGTTTAGTTCCGAATAATTAACCGGGCGTTTGACAAAGTAGGGGACTGGGTTATATAAATAAATTGACCTCAAGTTAAAAATAATAAATAAAATAAAAGCCAGATTTTTTATAGATCTGTTTTTGACTAATTTATCAAAATTCCTATAACCCAAAATCAAAGAATAAAATAAAAAACTGACGATAATTGAATTGTAATGAAATAAAATCGACCTCATGTTTTCATTGATGCTCAAAATATTGATCGCCCATTCCGGCAGACTGATTGCCAAAGTCAAAGGAGAAAAGATACTATAGAAATTTGGCAAAATCAAAAGCTTAACATAAGAAACCACCACCCAAACACACCCAACATAAGAAAATCCATCAACAAAAATCGTTGTTAGTCTGGATTTTATATCAAAAAAATATTTAGTGGCAAAATGTTCTGTTCCACGAAAATAGGGGATAATAAAATATATCGTACTAATAAAAAAAATTAATCCAAAAATAGAAGTAGCAATTCCTATTTTTTTTTGCTTTTTTACAAAAATTAAATATAAACCCAAAAATATAACTATTAATCCAACATGCTCTTTAGTTAATAAGGCTAAAAAAATAAAAAGAAAATAGAATTTATTTTTATTAACTAAATTAAAATATAAAGCAAAAAGAAAAAAAGTAGTTGACAATGCTACCGCATGAAAATCAAATATGCTGACTCGCTGAATAGGAAAATACAATAAATAAAACAAGGAAAAAACAAGACTAATTAAATTTTTATTTAGTACTTGCTTACTAATTAAAAATACTGCCAAAGCTCCCAAACCTAAAATTATACTTTGTCCAATTAAAAGTACTTCCGGTCCCTCATAAATTTTATAAAACGGAGCAAATAATGCCAGTATTGGATCAAAATGAATTGCTAAACGACTGGTATTCTTTATTAGTTCTTGATTTGTCATCTCAAGAAACCTGCCCTTTGAGGTGTTATAAACCACCTGATTCATAATCCCAAGATCATAGTAGTAGGAATTCAAAGTACGGTAACGTTTTATTGATAAATAAGAAAAGAAGGTAATAAAAAATAATATGCCAAGCCAAAGGATAATTTGATATTTAAAATTTAAAATTTTAAATTTATTTGTCATTTGTTATTTATAATTTGTTATTTATTTCCCGAGTGATACTTTTCATGTATTTCCTTCAAACGTAAATTCGTCACATGAGTATAGATCTGAGTGGTTGAGATATTTTTATGACCAAGCATCTCCTGAACCGATCTTAAATCTGCTCCGTGTTCAAGTAGATCAGTTGCATAAGAATGGCGCAAAATATGGGGACCAATTCGGAAAAGAATTCCGGCTTTTTTTCGATACTTATCAATCATTCTTTCAATCGAACGGGCGGAAAGCCTTAATCTCTCATCAGTTAAACCTTCTTTTCCTTTAGGTCCAGAGTAACGAATAAATAGGGGACGATAGGGGTCAGTTCTCTTTCCCAAATAACGGGTTAACCAATCTTTAGCGTGTTTTGATAGGAAAACTACCCTGCCTTTGCCTCCTTTACCAATCACACCAAACTCGCCGGACTGGATATTGGCCTGTTCTCGGTTTAATGAAACTAATTCGGAAACACGAAGGCCAGTCGAGAAAAGCACCTCTAAAATGGTTCTATCTCTAAGCCCAATTTCATCATTCACTTCAACTACATTAAATAGTCTTGCCAGTTCTTCAGGCAGAAGAAATTTTATGTTGCGGTCACGACTTTTACCTAATTCTATCATTTCAGGGGATAACACCGCCAACTTCTGTCTAATTAAATAGCGGAAGAAGCTTCTAAGTGCTACCAGAAAGTAATTTTGAGTTTGGCGTTTTAGGACGCCTTTATATGGGTTTTTATACTCATGGCTCAGGAATAAACGGAAGTTTCTGACAATATTATCGTCTATTTTTTCAACAACAAAATCTTGACTTTTTTGGCTTTGCAGTAACCATTGTTGAAAGAAATTTAGATAATAACCATACATCCGCACTGTCTTTAAAGAAAGATTCCTGTCCAATTCACAGTATTCCAAAAAACGCAGCACTGCTTCTTTAATTCTCATTACCTTATCTTAAACGACATTAGAATTAAAATCAATAATGTTTGATGAAATGTTCGGGGAACAAAAAGCAAGAAATCAAGCAAATTTTAAGAAGAATTTTCTTGACGGTAAGTAATCCTTATTGACTAACAGTCTAATATTTCTTGATTTTAATAGCTTAGCTAAATAATTCAGAATAAGATTAAAAATAAAATAACTTAAATAAATTCCTATCGTAAAATTAAGTCTTTCCATAAAAACAATGGGGGTTAAGCTCTTCCAAACCTGTGGTGGTAATTTTACCGTATAAAGAAAAATAACCGATCCGACTGCATGGGCAGTAAAAGTACTACCTAGAGATTTTAATAATAATCGTTTTGGGAAAAAACCAGCAAAGATGGGGATAAGCCAATACAGAGAATAAGCCCACACCTGTTTTCCAATTGGATGAAAGATAAAAAGAAGCATGCAAATTAAAGCTATTAATCCTTTTTTCCTAGACATCGAACCAAAATAGAAAGCGGCTAAAGGCAATGGTAAAAGCCTAAAAATACTAATCATATCAATACTTTTCTTAACTACGAGAAGATCAATCACTTTTACCAAAAAAACAGAAATCAGGCCGCCAAAAGAATTAACAAAAGCTCCAATCGTCGGAGCAAAAAAATCAAATAAAGAAAAACTTTGAGTCGAACCAATGATTTTAGAGACCGGAATCTGTAATGCTAATAAACCTAATAAAGTAAAAAATAAAATAAAAAGAATCTTTTTAGTATTTTTCATACTAATTAATATAGCGAAAAAAATCTTAATGTCAAGTCTTCCATTTCAGCCACTTTTCTTCAACTTTTTTTTCTAAATCTATCTCATAAAATTTTGCCAGTAATAAAACATGGCTGAAGACATCGGCCACTTCTTTGCAAAAATTATCTTTTATTTCTTCTGGACTTTTACCCTTATGATGTCCTTGTTTAATCATCATTAGATATGATTGAATAAGCTCTCCCATCTCCTCTTGTAGTTTAAGAACAAACCAATTACCGTCTCGACCAAAAACACCAAACACACCCAACACA
>CAZJKY010000079.1:0-3521 GCA_964546915.1 uncultured Gammaproteobacteria bacterium
TGTGTTGGGTGTGTTTGGTTGTTTTTGTTGACGATGGTTCAAAAGATAAAACTCCGGAAATAATTAAAAAACAAATTAACAAAAATAGCCGGATTAAATTAATTTCTTTCTTTAGAAATTTCGGCCATCAAATGGCATTAACCGCCGGATATGAAATTAGTAAAGGTGACTGTGTGATTACTATTGATGCTGACCTTCAAGATCCGCCGGAAATCATTCCTCAGATGATTGCCAAATGGCAAAAAGGAGTACAAATAGTTTACGCCAAAAGAAACGAGAGACAAGGAGAAAATTTTTTAAAGAAGTTTACGGCAACAGTTTTTTATCAGCTGATTAATTTTTTATCCGATACGCCAATTCCCCAAGAGGTCGGTGACTTTCGCCTCCTTGATAAACAGGTGGTTAATTTTTTAAATAATCTTCAGGAAAAACCGAGTTTTTTGCGCGGTTTAGTTTCTTGGGGCGGATTTCCAACCGAATTTGTTTATTTTAAAAGAGACAAAAGATTTTCCGGCCAAACTCATTATGGATTTTTTAAGATGTTAAACTTTGCTGTTGATGGAATCACTTCTTTTTCAATCAAACCTTTGAGACTGGCTATTTATTTTGGATTTTTATCTGGAATTCTTGGTTTTATGGGAATAATTTATAAATTAATCGAAAAGATTATTTATCCTCAACAATTTATTGTTGGTTGGGCAGGTCTTTTTACCGCAGTGATGTTTCTCGGAGGTATTCAATTAATCACAATTGGAATTATTGGTGAATATATTGGTAAAATATATCAAGAAGTACAAAAAAGGCCGAAGTATTTAATCCGGGAGAAAATCAATATATGAAGAAACTCGGACTTGTCTTAATCGCCATTGGAATCGCTCTCTTAATGTTTGTCTTTTATAACTTTGTTAAGGAAAAAAATAAAATAGCCTCACCAATTCCTGAAGATAAAGGAGTCAAGGTCATCTTCGTAACGCCCTCGAAGTAAAATCCTAAATATTAAATTCCAAGCTCCAAATAAATTCTAAGCACTAAATATTAAACTATTTAAAATTTATTATTTAATATTTATGATTTATTTGTTATTTGAGATTTATAATTTAATATTTTTTTATGGTGGTGTCTCCAAATTAAACTGAAAAATATTACCAGCTCCACCTAAAAATAACTTGTCAATAATAGTTAATATTAAAAACGCACTGACAAATAAAATAAATCCGATTAAAGCAAATTTTAATGTTCCTTGGGCTTTTTTGATTCTTTCCGCATTGCCAAACGAAGTCAAATAACGAAAAGAGCCAACCACAAACATAATAAAAAGCACTAAGATAATAAAAAATGAAGATATATAAAGAATATTGCCAAAGACTATCTCTAAACATTTTAGGGTAGGAACGCCGTCAACGACGCAACAATCAGGATCACCGGGAGTAGTACACCATTCTTTAATTGGACCAGCTGCATAGACTGCCGTAAAAAGAGGTAAAAATAGATTAAACACAATTAAGAAATAATCAATTAGGTGTAACCAAACCAGGAAAAACAAGCGGTTTACTTATTCCCAATCCTTGATTTGGAATAAAGAAAATATTTTCTATAAGCACAATCACTGCTAAAACTACAAATAAAAGAATTATTCCAACTATTGCCGCCTGAATTTTTTCTCTGGCTTTATCAACTGATTCTTTATTTCCTCCAGATGTAATCCAGGCTATAGCTCCTAAAATCAAATAAAGAATTGCTATTAAACCAGCAATAATAAAGAAAAATCTAATAATAAAAGTCAGTACCTCGTTGAATTTTGGAATAGCAAAACCTAATCTAACCGGAGCATAACTAATATCTGCTTGCGCTAAAACTGTTAAGAAAGTTAACATATGTAAAAAAGTATAGAGAATTTTTTTTAGGATGTCAATGCCTATATTTTTTATTCGTCATGCGACCTAAACTGCAAAGCTTCAGCCACATAAGATACGTCGATTATTTCTTTTCCATTTAAGTCGGCAATTGTCTGTCCGATTTTAATTGTCTTGAAATAACTGCGGGCTGATAAAGACAACTTGGAAATCGCCTGCTTTAAAAGATCAATTGCCTCAGGACTTAGTTGGCAAAACTTTTTTATTTGAGCCGACGACATTTCTCCATTGGTAAAAATCTTTAATCCTTTGAGTCTTTTCTTTTGAATCTCTC
Source organism: uncultured Gammaproteobacteria bacterium (assembly GCA_964546915.1). Classification (GTDB taxonomy): domain Bacteria; phylum Patescibacteriota; class Microgenomatia; order UBA1406; family GWC2-37-13; genus GWC2-37-13. The sequence continues at coordinate 2,188 of CAZJKY010000079.1, forward strand.
TGGCTTTAATAACCCGCCCTCTTACCTTTTGACTTGACTCGCTTAAAATATTGCTGGTTAATTTTTCTTCGCTGACCGACGGAACATCGATGTGTAAATCTATTCTATCCAAAAGCGGACCTGATAGTCTTTTTCGATATTTAAGAATTGTGCCGGGTAAACAAAGACAAGGTTTTTTTTCATGACCCAGATATCCACACGGGCAAGGATTTGAGGCGGCAAGAAGTAGAAAGCGGGAAGGAAAAATCAAAGTTCCGGAGGCCCGGGAAATCGTAATAAAGCCGTCTTCTAAGGGTTGGCGTAACGACTCCAAAGTCGATCGGGGAAATTCCGGAATCTCGTCCAAAAATAAAACACCCCGATGGGCTAAAGAAATCTCACCCGGACTAGGATTTGATCCACCGCCAACTAGACCAATCCGAGACGTAGTATGATGAGGAGAACGGAATGGCCGGCTAGCAATAAAGTTATGATTCTGCAGTAGTCCTGCCACCGAATAGATTTTAGTGACTTCAAGAACTTCCTCTTTTTCCATTCGAGGCAAAATTGAAGGAAAAGCCCGTGATAAAAGAGTCTTTCCTGTCCCCGGCGGACCTTTAAGGATAATATTATGAAAACCGGCCGCCGCCATTTCCAAGGCCCGCTTGGCCGTCTCTTGACCTTTAATATCTTCAAATAAATAATCGTACTTTTCTTCTTTGATAAGACTGATAAAATCCCGATGAGGAAAAGGAGCAATTAATTTATCCCCATTTAAATGCAAAATCAAATCGATTAAGCTATCAGCCGGAAAAACTTCAATGTCATCAACTAAAATCACTTCGGAAATATTTTCTCTAGAGACAAAAATTTTCTTGATTTTTTTTGACTTGGCTAAAAGAGCAATTGAAATTGCTCCAGGTACTCGACGGACATCACCTCTTAAAGAAAGCTCGCCTAAAAAAAGACTGTCACTTAAGATTTCTTTTTTTATCATGCCGCCGGCCGATAAAATCCCAACGGCAATCGGTAGATCAAAAGCAGAACCAACCTTAGGAATATCGGCCGGCGCTAAATTGACGGTAATTCTCGTATCGGGGACTTTGAAGGAGGCATTAGTAATAGCCGCCCTAACTCTTTCTTTGGCTTCTCCAACTGATTTATCCGGCAGACCAACAATGGTAAAGCCGGGAAAACCTTTTGAGGCAACATCAACTTCAACCTCAATTAAAATTCCATCTAACCCAATGACTGTGCCGGAAAATATTTTGGCTAACATACTTAAAAATGTCTAAATAAACAAATAATAAAATAATTAAATAAATGAAAAAAATGATTAAATGCATTTAATCATT
>CAZJKY010000080.1:0-3509 GCA_964546915.1 uncultured Gammaproteobacteria bacterium
AATATCAATGGTGATGGGGTAAATCCTTTAACCGTTATCGATGTTTCTTTAGGTAAACAACAAGGCAAGTTTTTCGTTGAACTACCAAAACAATTATCAGAAGCTTTACCAGGAAGCTATATTCCACCAGAAACGTTTCTTAGAGAACTACCTATTAAATCAGGAACCAATTATTTATCTCGAATGTTATTAGGAAACAATACAGGAACAGAGAACAATCAAGCCTTATCTCATATTGGTGACAACTTAACCTTAAGAGTTTTTCATGGATCAACCAATTCAAATGCTTTAACTCTAACAGAGCTTGCGGTTCGAGGCTTTGATGATAAAGAAAATAGAGCTCAATATCAATTGGAATTAGAAAAGCTAATGTCACCGGTATTAAGATTAGAGTCAGACTGTTCTTTAAGAATTGTTGAAGACTGTTTAGCTTCAGGAGATACGATTATTGGTGTTTTGACCACCTTAGCTGAAAAAACAAATCTTAATTTAAGTCGAGTAAGAATAGATGTGGCGGTGGCGACTGCTCAAGGAATTTTAGTTTTGAAAAAGTTTGCTAAAGACAATGGTTTAGAGATTGAGTTAAATGTTGGCCATCTGGCTTTTGGACTATCAGAAGGAAAAAAAGTTAGAGGTGGTCGGGAACACGCCAATTATATTACTTATTCTGATGAACTGTTGAAAGAGCTGGATAAATTATCGCCAGCAACAAAAAAGAAACTAGAGGATTTTAGAGATCAAGACAATAATATCTATGTGGTTGGTGATATGGGCGATGCGGCAAAAAGTTTACCAGAAGAGCATGATCAAAATCATCCATGGAATATTTTTCGAATCGACACTCACGGCCAAAGAAATAAAGGTAAAATAGGCGATACAGAATATGATCCTTCAAAACCCACCTTTGTTTATTTAACTAACGGTGGATATCTAATGAGGGCTTATTACAGGCATATTCTTTCTCAATTAAATCCCTTAGAGATTCCCTCGGAAGTGGTTTTTTCTGCCAAAAGACGATGGACAGAAGAATATGGATATGGTGTTCTTCTTAAAGATTTACCTAAAGAGATAATGGTATAATTTATTCTCTATGTTTATTCCCGATAAAAAAATCCTCGAAAACTACGCTAAAGTATTGATTGACTTCGCCTTAGGAAAAGGTAAAGGGATAAAGGGAAAACAGGTGGTTTATCTTCAATATGACGCGGAAGCTTTACCGTTGGCTTTGGTGGTTTACAAAAGAATTCTTGAAAAAGGCGCTTACCCGATGGTCAAGAATATTGATGAAAGTTTCCAGAAAGTAATGTTTGAAAATGCCAGAGATCATCAACTGAAATTTTTTCCCAAGCAATATACCCGGACTTTGGTTGATACGATTGATCACCGGATTTATTTGATCGCGCCGACTGATCCGTTTCTTCTTAAGGATATTGATCCGAAAAAAATCATCATTGCCAATAGCGAAAAACAGATGCTTCGAAAATGGTTATTTGAAAAAGAAGACCAAGGAAAATTAACCTGGACGCTTTGTCTTTACGGAACCGAAGGAATGGCTCGCGAGGCAGGGTTGTCAATCAAAGAATTTTGGCAGGAAATAATCAATGCCTGTTATTTGGAATCGGATGACCCGATCTCTACATGGAAATCAACTTTTAGGCAAATTGATGATTTAAAGAAAAAACTAAACGAACTGCCGGTAGAAAAATATCATATGATTTCTGAGAAAACCGATTTATATATCAAACTTGGCGAAAAAAGAATCTGGCAGGGGGGTAAGGGAACCAATATTCCTTCGTTTGAGATCTTTACTTCGCCCGATTGGCGCGGAGTCAATGGAAAAATATTTTTTAACTTTCCACTTTACCGTTACGGAAATATTATAAAAAATATTCAGTTGGAATTTAAAGACGGGTTAGTTATCAAAGCAATTGCTGATAAAAACGAAAAGCTCCTAAAAGAAATAATTGCCCAAAAAAATGCTGATAAAATCGGAGAGTTTTCCTTGACTGATATTAGATTTTCCAAGATTTCCCGTTTTATGGCCAACACTTTATATGATGAAAATTTTGGCGGTCAGTTTGGAAATAGTCATTTGGCAGTGGGAATGTCGTATCATGATTGTTATAATGGTGATATTAAAAAAATGAAAGAAAAAGATTGGAAGTATTTAGGTTTTAACGAGTCGGTTGAGCACTGCGATATTATTAATACGAATGATAAGACGGTTGAAGCCATTTTAAAAGACGGATCAAAAAAAATCATTTACAAAAGCGGTCAATTTATGTTATAACAAAATTATGCGGCTTTTAAATATCTTAAAAGAAAATAATATTATAAAAGTTTCTCCAGATAATCACCTTTCTAAAGTTTTGAGTAAATTATCAACTTCACACGACGCCGCCTTTGTTTTTAATGAAAATAATAAATATTTAGGAGTAGTTAGCCCTTATTTCACGATGATTAAAACCTCCCTTCCAGGAAATGCCAAAGTTGAACACTGCCTGACGCATACGGCAAAAGTTTATCTTAACTATCCACTATCCAAAGTTTGTGAACTGTTTATCCAATCAAAAATTCATTATTTACCGGTTTTTGACCCTGAACCACGTGGGGTTCAGGGTAAATCCCCAGAAAAATTTTTAGGAATAATTTCAGCGCGCCGGATTTTATCTTATTTTAAAGATCAACCGATTTTCAAAGTCAAAGTAGAAGAAATCATTAAAAAAAGATGGCAAGGTTTAATCACGGTTTATGAAGATGACACCATTAGTCAGGCGATACACCTTTTTAAAACCAAAAAAATCTCCAAATTAGTCGTCATTAATCAAGAAAGAAAACTGAAGGGAGTGTTAAGCTATTACGATTTAATTAGATTAATGATTAGTCCAAAATATTCCAATCATCGAGGTGAAAGGATAGGCGATAAAATAAGTTTTTATAATTATAGGGTAAAAAATTTTGCCAAGAGTTATGTTTTAACTTTATCAAAAGAAAAACTATTAATTGAGGTAATTAACCTAATTGTCAATAAAAAGATTGGCAGTGTCATTATTGTTGATAAGGAAAGGCATCCATTAGGCATTATTACCACCCGAGATATTCTCTGTTTTTATATAGATAATGAAAAAAGGAATTTTATTAAATCCTTAAATCCGTTTAAAAAATTTTTTAAGAGATAGAAATATTTAGATAATTGTTTTTAGGGATTGAAGAGCTTTTTTAAGATTAGCAAATTTATAGGAATAGGGGATGTGTCGATCCAATATATTTGTTATCCAAAAAATTTTTGCACTGATAAGATGATTTAGTTTCTGAATAATATCCCAGTTGTCTTCGACATAAACATCAAGGTTCAATTTTTTTATCATTATTTCTTTAAACTCATTAGGTTGCAAATCATTTTTATTTTGATAACATTTTTCGAATATTGTTTTTGCTTTTATTTTTTTCAACCAAATTTCATAATCTTTTTTTAGAAAACTGTATCGGCCGGTAATTATATATGCTTT
>CAZJKY010000081.1:0-3484 GCA_964546915.1 uncultured Gammaproteobacteria bacterium
AATAGCGAGTAAAGTCCTATCCACACCAAAAGTCGGTTCAATCACATGCGGAATTATTTTTTCTGCATTATCAAAAGTAACTCTAGTAATATTAAGTAAAGTATCTTTATCTTTTGGCATATAGCTTCTATAAATAAAGCTTAAGTTTCCACGTTGAACTTCCGGTAATATATCACCATTCCATATATCACTCTCAACATAGTTGGCAGAATTTGTATTTCTATCAGGTATTAATCTTTTTATTAATTCTTCATGTGGCGTTCCAACAACACTCATATTACCGTCAAGAGAAATTATTAAAAAATGTTCTCCAGTGCCAATATGACTCATGCCATCATCAGGTAAGAGAATAGTTTCATTACGATTATAATCGACAGGTAAAGAAACTCCCACTAAGTCTAAACTTCCATCTGTTGAGCCAGGTTTTGGTGCATACCAAGGCCTAGCGACTCCTTCGTTTACGAACTCAACAATCTTTTGTCTTGTCTCTGGCATTAGTGCTTCTGGTGGTGGGCCTGGAATTGGCTCTTGTTGATCCAACATACCTAACTTATACTTCTATTTCTTCTTCTTGTCAAGCGTTTTTAGGCTCTAAGTGATAAAATATACTCAAATGGAAAACCCGATTGAGGAGATTAAAAAAAAGATTGACATTGTTGAGTTTATTGGCAGTTTTATTACTTTAAAAAAAGCCGGCCGCAACTTCAAGGCGGTCTGTCCGTTTCATCAGGAAAAAACTCCTTCTTTTGTTGTCTCTCCGGAGCGCGGTATATGGCATTGTTTTGGCGCCTGCGGCGACGGCGGTGACGTAATTAAGTTTTTAATGAAATGGGAAAACATTACTTTTATTGAAGCCTTAAGGGAACTAGCCAAAAAGACCGGAGTCAAACTGACTAAGATTAGTTTTGAAGATAAAATTTGGCAGAAAAAAGAAAGATATTTAGGAATGAATCAGCTAGCCAGTGAATTTTTTCATTATATTCTAAATAAAACTGCCTTTGGAAAAAAAGCCGGTCAATACCTGAAAGAAAGAGCTTCAAACCAGTCGATGATTGATAAATTTCAATTGGGTTATTCGCCGTCTTCCTGGGACTCTTTGAAATTACTTTTGAAAAAAAAGAGATACGAAGAAAAAGAGATGATGGAAAACGGTTTATTAGTCAAGAGCGAAAGGGGTAGTTATTATGATCGGTTTCGCGGCCGTCTCATGTTTCCTCTTAAGGATAGCCGGAATAATGTTCTTGGTTTTTCCGGAAGGATTTTAGATGGAGATGAAAAAGAAGCAAAATATATTAATACGCCAGAAACTCCGATCTATCATAAAAGAGAAACCCTTTTTGGCATTAATCTGGCCAAAGAGGAAATCAAGAACAAAAAAAATGTTTTTATCGTTGAAGGTGAGCTAGATGTGATTACTCCTTATCAACATGGATTCTCCAATTTTGTGGCTGTCAAAGGAACCTCTTTAACTAATGAACAACTGATGTTGCTCAAGCGTTATACCGATAAAATTACTTTAATGATGGACGCGGATCCAGCCGGTGTAGAATCAATTAAACGAGGAATTGATGAGGCGGAAAAATTTGACTTTGAAATAAGAGTGGTAACGATTGACTATGCTAAAGACCCCGACGAAGCCTTAAAAAAAGACCCGGCTAAGTTCAAGAAATTAATTGCTAAACCAATACCAATCTATGATTTTCTGATAGAAACGGCTCAGAAAAAATATCCGGAAGAATCAGCCTTTTCCAGAAAAAAGATTGGCGAAGAAATAATTCCGATGATTGAAAAAATTTCCAACCCAATCGTTAGGACTTTTTATATCAAAAAATTAGCCGGCATTCTTGAAGTTTCCGAAGTAACTATTGAAAATTTAATTAGCCAATTAAAACGAAAAAAGAAACAACTATCTTTAAATAAAATTAAATATAGTAAACCAATTGAAGACAGTCGAGAATTAACAATTAATAAATATATTTTAAGCGTTGTTTTTCAAAGTGAAGATCCAAAAGAAATTTATCACAAATTTTTTAGTGTTTTAAAGCCGGAGTATTTTTTACATCCTTCATATGAAAAAATTAGCCGTTTCTTTTTTGACGAAATAGAGAAAAATAATAAAATTAATATTAATCAGTTTGGTAAAAACTTACCGGATGAGCTGCGACCGATATTTGATGAAATATTTCTTTTTGCCTCAATCGATCATAATTTATCTGACAAAAGTCTGGACAGGTTAATTTATGAGATTAAAAAATATTATCTTAAGAGAGAAATAAAAAAGCTACTTTCTGAAGAAGAGAGTGTTGAAAAGAAAAAACAACTAAAAGGAATCTCAGAAGATTTAAAAGAAGTAGAAAAAAAGCTAATTTCTTTATAGAATAATAACTATCTTATGATCAAACATCATCTGCCCAAATCTTTAAAAGAATTAATTAATCAGGGAAAAGAAGACGGATTTTTAGTTCAAGATGATATTTTATTGGTTTTTCCTGATCCGGAAAAACATATTAGAGAAATTGATGGATTTTTTGATGAAGCTTTAAAAAAGGGAATTGATATCTTTGAGACGATCTCCACTAGAGATGAAAGTGAATCGCAGAAATCAGTTGAAGAAATTGAAAAAGAACTGGAACATTTAGTAGTTTTAAAACACGGCGAATCGCTTGATCCGATTAAAATGTATCTTAAGGAAATTGGGAAGACCCCTCTTTTAAAATTTGCCGATGAAATAGACTTGGCTAAAAAATACGAAAAAGGTAATAAGGATGCAAAAGATAAACTGACAAAAGCCAATCTTCGCTTGGTAGTTTCAATTGCAAAAAAATATTTAGGCAGACGTTTGTCATTTTTGGATTTAATCCAAGAAGGTAATAAAGGTTTGATTCGCGGCGTGGAAAAATATGATTGGAGACGGGGATATAAATTTTCTACTTATGCTACTTGGTGGATTAGGCAGGCGATTACCAGAGCGATTGCCGATCAGTCAAGAACAATCAGAATTCCGGTTCACATGGTTGATCACATTAACCGTTTTTATAAAACGCAAAGACGATTAACACAAAAACTAGGCAGAGAACCGCTCGTTAAAGAAACCGCTAAAGAAATGCTAATGACGGTTCCGGAAATTGAAAACTTAATGAAGATTTCCCAACAGCCAAGATCTCTATCTACTCCGGTAGGTGATGATAAAGAGGCGACTTTGGAGCAGTTTGTAGCTGATACCAATCAACCGTCTTTATATGATAAAGTATCGAGAGAACTTTTGAAAGATGCCTTGAATAAAGTATTGGAGACTTTGTCTCCGCGAGAAAAAAAAGTTTTAATGATGCGTTTTGGTTTGGAGGATGGTAAGCCAAAAACTTTGGAAGAAGTCGGGAAAGAGTTTAAAGTGACCCGTGAAAGGATACGTCAAATTGAGGCTAAAGCCATCAGAAAACTCAAGCACCCGACTAGAGCGAGAAAATTAAAAGATTTTCTGGAATAA
>CAZJKY010000082.1:0-3467 GCA_964546915.1 uncultured Gammaproteobacteria bacterium
GCTCGCTGAAGAGTAACCTCGTCATTTGATGCGGAACTTTTTATCTTTAATTGGATAGTTTTATTGCTGTTTGTCAAATTATGTAAACAGATATTTTTATCTGTAAAATCAGACCAGTCGCCATCATCAAGACGATACGACCATCTAACAGGGCAGTAACTCGATTCTGTTGATTTAGATTGTTAAGATTAACAATAATGACTGTCAGCAACACAGGAACCGTTAGTATAGCGGTAATAAACTCCACGTACCTCTTCTTTTCCGGAAGACCTCTATACCATTTCGTGAATGTATTTATTATATTTTTCCATCATCCCTTATGGAATTGGGGTAGGAGTTAAAGTTGGAGTAGAAATAGGAGTTGTTGTAACGCTTGGAGTTGGACTTGCTGAACTAGTAACCGATGTAGTCGGGGTTACCGCCTCAAATATTTTGCCGCCAGTAATTACGATAATGTCAAACTCGCTTGTCCTATCAAGGTTAGGCGAGATAACTGAAATCTTAATAAAAGTTGGTTTTAATAGTTCTTTTATATCATTCACTATTTCTTCAAAATCGGTTCGTGCGGTGATAGTTGTCACTGAGTTATCAAACTTCTCTGCGTTACTGGTTTTAATATTTTCAGAATTATATCCTGCGTCCTCAAGTACTTTTACTACTACGCCTGCCTGACCGGGAGTACCCGTACCGTTTACAACTTGAATTTTCACAGATGATTTTTCTATCTTTGGTTTTTCCGTGGGAGATGGTTCTTTTTTTTCAATAACAACTTCTTTCTTTACTTCAGTTTTTTTAGGCTTATTAATGATTAGGTAACTCGCAATAATAGCGATTAAAAGAACAGCCACAACAACAATCGTTGGCATTATTTTGTTACTTTTTTTTGGTTGACTTGAATACGAAAAAGTTGTTTCTTTCATAGGCTACAAGTTAATTATAACGACTTATTTACAGGCATCAACCCCAAAATAAATTTTTCATTATTTATTCATGATATAATTTCTTATCAAAATTTGGAAGAGTCGCCTAGCTGGTTTATGGCGCAGACCTGGAAAGTCTGTATGGCCGCAAGGTCATCGCGAGTTCGAATCTCGCCTCTTCCGCTAAAAATAAAATTTAAATAAGAAAAAAAGTATAGTAATATTAATAATATGAATTCACTAAAAACTTTTTTCTATTCATTTACCAGATCACTTTTTGAACCTAAATATTACAAGGACGTTGCTAAGGTTAAGTTTTGGTTTTCTTTTAAGTATCTTTGGTTTTTGCTTTTTGTTTTGGTTCTTATAAAAAGTATCATGCTTGGAGGAACATACATAAAAAACCGTCCTTATATCCAGCCGGAGATAAATAAATTCTTAACCTATGCCGAGAATTTTTATCCAAAAGGTCTTGAGCTGAAGATCAGAAACGGCCAGCTCTCAACTAATGTCAAAGAGCCATATATATTTAATTTGGAAAAAAATGAATTGCAAGTAGATCAGCGCCATTTGTTGATTATTGATACTAAAGGATCCATAGAAAATTATCCTGACTATAATGCCTATGTTTTAGCAACTAAAAACGCTGTCGTCTATCCGTCAAAGTCAACAAATAATCAAATAGGGGAGACGTCGGTATTTTATTTCCGTGATATAAAACAAGACTTTACCTTAAACAAAAATATCTATGACAACATTCTTAATGTTGTCCAACCTTATACCCATAGGGTTCTTTTTTTCGCTGATTACATTGTTTTGGCATTTTTATTTTTATTCCTTATCTTTGGTTCTTTGTTCTGGGCCGTCGGAGTTATGTTTGGACTGGTGGTTCTAACCTTTTTTGTCTGGATTGTAAATCTAATATTTAAAAAACAATATCGTTATGGATCTTTGTATAAAATTGGCATGCATGCCGTTACCTGGCCAATACTGATAACCGAAGTTGTCAAATACTTAAAGTTCCCATTTCCAGGTCTTTACGCTTTAACATTTTTCGTCTGGATGTTTGTAATTTTATTTTCGACTGAAGAAAGAAGTTGACTTCTTGATATATTGTTTCTGTTTTTTATACTTATTATCTTATAGTTTAAAGTTATCCACAAATTATTAACTAAATTCTTTAGTCTTGTAGTATATATTTAGCCTGAAATTTAGTTTTCTCATTTGATATAATAATTGGGTAGCCGGGGTGGCGAAATGGCATACGCGCAAGGTTTAGGACCTTGTGTCCGCAAGGACGTGGGGGTTCAACTCCTCTCCCCGGCACATTAACGGAAGTTTAGATAAAATCTGATAAAATAGTTAATATGCAAATCTGGATATATTCACTCTCAAGTGTTTTGATGGTCAGCTTGATTTCTTTAATTGGAATTTTTACTTTGTCAATAAAAGAAAACCAATTAAAAAATATCCTTATTTACACTATCAGCTTTTCCGCCGGCGCTCTGTTTGGTGATGTTTTTATTCATCTTTTACCGGAAATTATTAAAAAAACCGGCTTAACCGTTCAACTCTCATCTTTTGTTCTTTTAGGTATTGTTGTTTCTCTATTTATTGAAAAAGTCATTCATTGGCGCCACTGTCATATGCCTGTTAACAAAAACCATATTCACAGTTTTGCCTATATGAATTTGTTCGGTGATTCTGTTCATAATTTTATAGACGGACTGATTATTGGCGCCGCTTATCTTATTAGCATTCCGGTTGGCATAGCGACCTCACTGGCAGTAATCTTTCACGAGATACCTCAGGAAATAGGGGATTTTGGCATCTTAATCTACGCCGGCATAGATAGAAAAAAAGCTCTCATGTATAACTTTCTAACGGCGACCACTGCCATATTAGGAGCTATTATTGCAATTCTTCTCTCATCTAAAATCGAAGGAGCTGCTAATATGCTTTCCGCTTTTGCCAGCGGCAGCTTTATCTATATTGCCGGATCAGACTTGATACCGGAGCTTCACAAGGAAACTCAATTAAAAAAAAGCCTCATCCAAATATTTACTTTTATTCTCGGAATCGCTATTATGTTCGGATTATTGATTGTGGGGTAAAAGCAAATTCAAAAGTTAAAAGTTAGAAGTCAAAAGTGCAAGTAAAAAGTCAAAAGTTTTTAAAAACTTTTTAATTTTGACTTTTATTTTTGACTTTTGCCTTTTGAATTTTGACTTAAAATATTATGAATAAAAATACCATAACAATTTCTATCGTTTCTGTCCTCGGAACTTTTTTACTACTCTTTGGCGTTTATAAATTAATTAATCAACCAGTTCGAACCGACTTTCCCCAAACCAAACAATTAAAAGCCGATGATCACGTCAAATGGTCACCTGATAAAAAAAATCTTTTAGTTGAATATAGTGATTTTCAATGTCCGGCCTGTAAAAATGTCCATGAAGTTTTAAAAACTATCGAGGCTTCCGGCAGTGCTGATTTTGCTATTACCAAAAAAGTCACTTTTATTTTTAGACACTTTCCTTTATACCA
>CAZJKY010000083.1:0-3445 GCA_964546915.1 uncultured Gammaproteobacteria bacterium
TATTATATATAAATTTAACTTGAGTTACTCTTCCCCGGCCAGTCATTAAATTTTTCCAGATCGACCTGTCCGTCAGTTGGGCTTTGAAACATGGCGAAATTATACAACTTATTACGAACCTATTTTGTCAAGAAAGGCTTGTTTTTTCAAGAAATTGTTTTATATCGTCATCTTTTTTTTCAAATCCTGCCATATATTCAATCTGTTCGGTGTAGTCAATATCGTCGAAATAGCCGAGCTGAGTGCGAAATAATTTTTCATTAAATTCAGTCTTAAAGATGCTGTTTGTTTTATCCATTAATTCCTGAAGTGAGTGCTTTTGAAAGATAAAATAAAGATCAACATAATCTTTCCATTTTGCGCGTTTTCCGAGAGCAAAAGCTTTCATGGCGCCAAGGGTGATTAAGTCGGGAAGTCTTAATGTTTGTTCAAATTTAATCTTTCTTTGAATAATAAAAGGATAATGGAAAAAGGTGACTTTGACTTTATTGACAAGAACTGTTAATTCACCGCTTCCCTGAGAAAAAGTATGATCAATAGTTTTGTCCTGCATTATTTTTTTACGTATCCTCAGAGAATCAAATGTATTATCCGTAAATAAATCAAAATCAATTGACCTTCTATGGCCAAGATGAAGAGCGATTGCCGTTCCGCCCACAAGATAAAAGTCCGATGAAAATGATTTTATGAAAGGAAGCAGTCGTATTTGGTCGGCATTAAGTGTATTTTTATACATGTCTGCTGTTAAAATAACGGGAAAAATAAGACTGAACCGCCGGTTGATAATTCGATCTTTTGTTTTTTAATGACTTATTAAATAGTTTGGCTGTTTCATTTATTCCTTTTACCTTAATGAATAATTGAACATCTTCCCAATTTCCATTGTTTAACACATGTTCCAAGACAGACTCTTCCGAAAGCTTCTCCAGATCTTTTACATACCAGGCAAGGTAAGGCTTATTTTTAATAATATTGTTAACTGTCATGCTATATTTTACCAATAAATAAAGTCGAAATGTATTAAGATGAATTATTATCTGCGGAAAAGGAGGCGAGGGAAAGAAGAGTTGGGATTTGGAAAAAGTAAATAATTTTCCGTTAAGTTTATAAATCTTTATTCTTTCGCCTCTTCTTTAGTCTTGTGAATCGTTCCTGATTTATGCTCCGGCGGTGTATAAATCGTGTAAAGTTTCATCGCGGCTTCTGACGTATTGATAATATTATGTTGAACACCCGCCGGAATCACAACAGCCGAACCGTCAGAAATTTCATGTTCTTCTTCATTTAAAAACGCTTTACCTTTTCCTGTTTCAATCCTTATAAACTGATCATGTTCTGGGTGGACTTCCATGCCGATTTCTTCACCTGGTTTTAACGCCATAACCACCAACTGACTTTTATCGGTTGTAAAAAGCACTTCCCTAAAATAACTATTTTGCAAACTTTTTTCTTCAATATTGATTACATATCCTGTCATATTTGTCATCTCCTTTAACTTTATTTTAATATATAATTTCCTCCATGTCATTAGTTGTTTTGTTTGGCCTTCCAGGAACCGGAAAATCTTTTGTCGGTAATATATTTAAAAAATACTTTGATTATTATTTTTATGATGGAGATAATGACTTAACCAAAGAAATGAAAGAGGCCATCAAAGTACAAAAAGTTTTTACCGATCAGATGAGAGATGTGTTTTTTAAAAAATTAATTGGAAATATTCAAGAACTTACAAAAAAACATAAAAAATTAATAGTCGCTCAAACATTTATTAAAGAGAAATATCGAGTTAGCCTTATTAACAAAATTCCTAAAGTAAAATTTATTCTGATAGAAACAAAAAATTCCCTTCGGGAAAAGCGTTTAGCTCAAAGAACCGATTATCCTCTGGATTTAGAATATGCAAGAAAAATGGAAATAAATTTTGATACACCAATGATTGATCATCTTATTATTACAAATAATATTGATGGGGAGAAAATCATAAGAAAACAAATAGAATCATTAAATACTGTAGTGGTTTGATTTATCAAACCATTAATTCAATAATTTTTTTTGCAACCTCTTGCTTTGAAGTCAAGGGAATTTTTTTGACTGATCCATTTGCTGAAATAATATAGACTTCGTTGTTATCTGATTCAAAACCGCGATCGTCGCGGCTAATATCATTAGTTATAACAACGTCTGCCTTCGATTCTTTTAATTTTTTTAATCCTTCTTGAATCAGCAATTTTTCTCCCAAGCCATATACTGCTTTAAAAGCGACGAGAACCGTTTTTGGGGAAATTTTTTTAATCTTATCAACAATTTTAATTTGCGGAACTAATTTTAATTCCAGAGATTTTTCGCTCGATATTTTTCCCTTAAACGATTTGTCTACTTTATAATCTGAAACTGCTGCTGTTTGAAAAAAAATGTCAGTATTTTTAATATTTTCTTTTATTAACAACATTAATTCTTCGGCAGTATTAAATATTTTTTCTTTAATTAAATATCGAGGGGTTACTGAACTTTTAGCTCTTAATAGTAAAACATCAGCTCCCCGTAAATAACATTCCTCGGCTATGGCCATTCCCATTTTTCCGGAACTCCTGTTGGCAATAAAACGGACCTCATCAATTTTTTCTATTGTTCCTCCGGTTGTAATAATAATTTTTTTACCTTTCAAAGAATCTGATCTTCGAATTTGTTTTAGAACTTTATTTTTAATAATTTCCACATCTTCTAATCTGCCGACTCCTTTATATCCACAAGCCAACATTCCGGTAGCGGGTTCTATAATCTGATAACCAGTTAATTTTAATTTCATCAGATTTTCCTGGACAATCGGATTGTTCCACATGTTGACGTTCATCGAAGGACAGATAATAATTGGCGAAGTAACTGCTAAAGCGGTCGTTGTCAAAAAATCATCGGCAATACCATGGGCCAGTTTTCCAATAATATTGGCCGTTGCCGGAGCGATTACCATCACATCAGTTTTATCAGCTAACTCAATATGTTCAACTTTTTGCTTTTCCAAAACTTTCCTGTAATTAAAATTTTTTTCAAAAAGATTAACATAAACTTTATTTCCGGAAGCCCTTTCAAAATCTTGTTTAGAAATCATTTCCGTCGCCCCCTTTGTCATTATGACAAAAATTTCATGACCTTCATTTTTTAGTAACTTTATCAAATCAAGAATTTTATATGCAGCAATCCCACTGGTAATACCAATTAAAATATTTTTTTTCATTGATAGAATTATATCAATTGCTTAAAAAAAACAATTAGGCTGTTTTTATATTGATAAAGAATATACTTTTTTAGGAATTTATTAAATATATCTATCCCTGCTTATAGGGTTTTTGAAAGCGAGGATAGATATATTTAAAAAATCATAATCATCGGGAAAAACAATTTTTCCCTTATCATAATACTCCAAAAAACCCCAAACACACCCAACACA
>CAZJKY010000084.1:0-3440 GCA_964546915.1 uncultured Gammaproteobacteria bacterium
ATAACAATTAAATCTCTTTATCTTAATTAATCTGATGGTTTTGTAATCGTTTTTTTGTTTTGTTAACAATATGAGTTTTGACTATAAAAGTTAACAAAAATAAATAGCCATCTAACAATCTAAACTTCATAAAGACTGTATACAACCAAAGAAGGATGGTTATCTGACTATATTTGTTTTGCAAAATCTTTGACGTTTTTGATTAATTTGGACGAATAAATTTTTTTAAAACCCAAACGTTTTGATTCTTCAATTATTTTTTCTTCAAGATAAGAAGAACGAATTTCACCCAGCAAACCGACTTCTCCGATAAAAATAGAGTTGGCCGGTAAAGCAATATTTTTAAAAGAAGAGATTAGGGAGGCAATAAAACCAAGGTCAGCAGCGGTTGATTTAATGGAAACGCCACCAACAACATTGACAAAGACGTCAAACCGGTCAAGCGGCAGATGAAGATTTTTTTTAACAACAGCCAAAAGTAAAAGAACTTTATTATAATCAAGACCCTTAACTACCCGTCGGGGATTCATCAAACTTGAGGGTACGACCAAAGTTTGGATTTCAAAAAAGAACGGCCTTTTTCCTTCGGCAACGCCAACAATGGCCTTGCCAGGTTCCAGTTTTTTATCAGTTTCTAAAAATATTAAAGGATTTTTTACTTCAGTCAGGCCTTTTTGTTTCATCTCAAAAATTCCGATTTCATCAGTTGAGCCAAAGCGGTTTTTCGAAGCGCGCAGTAATCTAAAGTTTGAGATTTTTTCTCCTTCAAGTTCCAGGACACAGTCAACAAAATGTTCCAAAGTTTTTGGTCCGGCGATTTCACCTTCTTTGGTAATATGACCAATTAATAAGACAGGTATTTTTGTTTGTTTAGAGAAATTAATAATTTTTTTAGTGACTTCTTTTAGTTGACTGACTCCGGCCACCGGTCCTCCGATATCTTTCGAATAGATGGTTTGTACCGAATCAATGATAATAATCTCGATTTCATCTTTTATTTCTTCAATGCTTCTGATAATGCTTTCGATCTGTAAGTCACTGGAAAATAACAGATTATCCAAATTGACGGAAAGTCTTTCCGCCCGGTTTTTTATCTGTTCGGCTGATTCTTCGCCGGAAATATAAAGGATTTTCATTTTCTGAAACGCCTGAAGAACAAGAGTTGATTTACCGATTCCCGGTTGGCCGGTTAAAAGAATGACTTCGCCGGGAACAATGCCGCCACCTAAAACCCGGTCAAATTCAAAGATTCCGGTTGACTGTCTGGATTTTGAAGATGTTTTAATTTTTGATAGGGAAGTGATGATAATCTTTTTGACAGCCTCGCTTTTTTTGGAAGATTTTTCAAAATTTGGCTGTTCCTTTAACGTGTTCCATTTTCCACAATCCGGACACTTGCCGATCCATGAGCCGGAACCGAAACCGCATTCGCTACAGATAAAGAAACTCATAGTTATTAAGTTATTTAGTTAACGAGTTAACGTGTTAACGGGTTCACCCTGAACGGTTTCACCGTGAACGGGTTTATTTTAACTCGTTAACTTTTTAACCCGTTAACTGGATAACCGATTAAACTACATTTTATTAACTGTTTTTATTCCTAGTAAATACAGTCCTTCTTTAATTATTTTTCCAACGCTTTTAGTTAACATTAATCGAAATTGTTTTGTTTTCTCTTCGGCAGTTAAGATTGGATGTTTTTGATAAAAAAGATTATAAGTTGATGTTAAGTTATAAAGATAGTTAGCAATTAGGTTGGGAGAAAATTGTTTTGCCGCCTGTTCAACAATCTCTGGAAACTGATATAAAATTCTCAAAATGTCCACCTCTTCTTTTTTAAAATTAAAATTATTATCTATACCACGGCCGTGGAATAGATAGATATTAGCCTTTCTTAATACGCTTTGACAACGGACATAAGTATAGATTAAATAAGGTGCGGAGTTGCCTTCGATTGAAATCGATTCATCAATATCAA
This sequence comes from uncultured Gammaproteobacteria bacterium, assembly GCA_964546915.1. Classification (GTDB taxonomy): domain Bacteria; phylum Patescibacteriota; class Microgenomatia; order UBA1406; family GWC2-37-13; genus GWC2-37-13. Next base: position 1,979 of record CAZJKY010000084.1, read on the forward strand.
AAGCGATGATTGTTTGGGTGCTGTTTTTTAGAAAAGAATATTTAGCCGAGGCAACTGCTAAAATTTCAGAAGTATCTTTATCACATTTGAATTTTTCCAAGATTTTTTTCTTGACTTCGTCAATCAGCCAGTTGGCTTCGATAATATTGCCTTCGCGGGAAGACATCTTGCCTTGTTTTAACTTTACCCATTCGTAAATCAGATGGTATTGTTTATTTTTATATTTTTTTTCGTCAATCAGTTCTTCCACTTTAAAAGTAACTTTGAAAAAACTGGTTTGTTCAGGTGTAACCGTATGAATAATTTTGTCTAACTCACCAAAGTCGGAAAATTCTTTTTCCGCAAGCGCGAGTTCTTTTCCTTCATAAGTGGGGAAGCCAAGCGAGTTAATAAAAACTCTAGTATCTAGTCCATATTTTTTACCATTAAAAATTATAGCTCCTTGGCTTTTTTCCAAAATACCTTTTTTCAAGATTTCGTCAACAATTTCTATGCCTCTTTTTGGCAGTTCACTTTCAAAATACAACCGATCAAAATGGCTATAAAATCTTTTATAGTTTTCGTCAAAATAATCCAAACTCCATTGTCTAGTTTCTGTCCACAAAGGCATAATCTTTGGATCTTTATCATAAATCATCCGGTTGATTTTAATTATTTCTTGTTTAATCTTTTCATCATCTTCATAAGCTTTAGTGCCTTTACTATATGCTTTACCGATAAACTCAATTTTTTCTTGTAATGTCTTTAATTTTTTAATATCTTTTTTGGAACTTTTAATTCCATATAAACACTTAGCAATATGGAGGCCAACGTCACCTTGATAGTTTCCCCGGATAACAATATTTCCGACTGCCTCAAGAATCCTCACTATTGATTCACCGGTGGAAATATTTCTCAGATGTCCGATGTGAAAAAGTTTATGAGTGTTAGGATGAGCGAACTCGACCATGATTTTTTTATTTTCTCCAAGATGATATTTAGGAAAATCAAAACCGTCCTGAATAACTTTTGTCAGTTGATTAATCAACTGTACATCTGAAATCCAAAAGTTAATAAATCCGGGTTTAAGGACATCAACTTTTTTAATATTTTTATTTTTAGTAAGATTTTTAATAATTTCTTCGGCAATTTCAAAAGAATTTTTTTTGAGAATTTTGGTTAATTTTAAAGCCACTGAAGTCGAGTAGTCGCCAAAATCAGGATTTGCCGGATGATCTAATTCAACATCTGGGTTTTTTATTTCCATTTTCTCCAAAACCACTTGCAGATTTTTTAATATTTCTTCTTTAATCATTGGATTATATGATAGCAAAAAACGTTATGAATTAACAACTTCCGTTAAACTTTGAAAAAAATAATTCCAATCGGATTTCTTTGGAACGGCAAACATAAAAACATCCCTAGGAAAATTATCATAGACAATGATATTTTTAACAAATATCTTATACTTTATGGCCAGTTT